>JAZUJQ010000364.1:0-2525 GCA_045642845.1 Kiritimatiellia bacterium | reverse complement strand
GGGCGTTTCACCGGCGCCGGTCCAGACGTCGAGCGCCGCGGCGAGGGACGCTGCCGCGAAAGCCGGAAGAACTGCGAGACGTCGGAATTTCACTGTGAAACGCGATCCATTTGGGGGGGACTGAAAGGGGCGGAAAGGGGGGGGCGCTTACTCGATGGGAACGGCGGACTGCAGATAGCCTTCGCTCCACGTGCCGGAATAAAGCGTGCCGTCGGACGTGGTGAACGTGCCGGAGCCTTCGATGAAATGGCCGTTGTACCAGAACCCTTTGATCGACGTTCCGCCCGGGGCGGTGTAAACGCCGCGTCCGTGAGGCGTGTCGTTTTCCCACGTGGAGGAAAGCGTCGCGCCGCCGGCGTAGTGGTAGACGCCCTTGCCGTGCTTGCGGCCTTTTTTGAAACCGCCCTCGTAGCGTTCCGAGCCGTCGGCGTTGATGTAGAGAATCGCGCGCTCGGCTTCGCGCGGAGGCGTCTTCACGCCGCCCGGAGGAACGGTGCGCGGGGACGCGCCCGCGCCGGCCGCGGGTTTCGATGATCCGGTCTTGACCGTTTCACGCCGGCCGATCGCGGCGGGCGAAGAAGCGTGCTGCGCCGAAGACGCTCCGGCCGGATTCTTCGCCTGCTGCGCGGAAGCGTGTTTCGAAGAAAACGCCAGCTTCGCCTCCTTGTCCGTGGCGAGGTCCGCGGCCGTCCGTCCGGAGGCGTCGACCGTTTTGGAATTCGCGCCGGATTCGAGAAGGGTTTTGATCGTCGTCGCGTTGTTGCTCTGCGCCGCGACGTGCAGTGGAGTGCATTTCGCGTTGTCGGTGGCGTCGGGATCGGCGTTCGCCTTGAGCAGGCAGCGGATGCTTTCGCGCCTGCCGCCGCGGGCCGCGAAGTGGAGCGGCGTCCATCCGTTGCCGGCGCGGGCGTCCACGTCCGCGCCTTTGGAAATCAGGAAGCGCAGCACGTCGACGGCGTTTTTGTCCGCCGCGCAATGCGCCGGAGTCAGTTCGTGTTTCGTCGCGGTCGCGTTCACGTCGGCGCCCGCTTCCACGAGACGCCACGCGATTTCAAGCTGGTTGTAGCACGCCGCGTAGTGGAGCGGCGTCATGCCGGATCTGGACCTGAGTTTCACGCAGTCCCTGTCCGCGCCGACGGCCTCGATCACGGCGTCGACGTCGCCTTCCTGGATCGCGCCGAACAAATCGGCCGCGGTGGCCGCGACCGCGCAGAAACAGAGAACCGTCGCCGCGATGACTCCCCGTTTCATTCGGCGTTCGCCTTGCGTACCTGTTCGGCGACCCAGGGGTATGTTTTCGCGATGCCGTCGTGGAGCGAATGCTTCGGCGACCAGCCGGTGGAAAGAATGCGCGCGGTCGAAAAATCACGCGACGCGACGCCCACCGGGCCCGGAACGGGTTTGGCGGTGACGCGTTTGCCGGCGACGTCCGCGATCGTTTCGAGCAGCTGCCTCACGGTCACGTATTCCTGCGTGCCGATGTTCACCGGCTGGTAGTCGAAATCCGACTCCATCAGGTGCAGAATGCCGTCGACCAGATCGTCGATGTAAATGAAATTGCGGATCGCGCTGCCGTCGCCCCAGATTTCGACTTCGCCCGGATCGGACGCCTCGAAAACCTTGCGGGAAAGCGCCGCCGGAGCCTTTTCGCGGCCGCCGCGCCACGTGCCCTCGGGACCGTAGCAGTTCTGGAACCGCGCCACGCGGACGCGCATGCCGTACGTGCGGGCGTGGGCGAACGCCATGCGCTCGGAGTACAGCTTCTCCCAGCCGTAGTCGTTGTCCGGCGCGCCGGGGTAGGCGTCCTCCTCCGAGAGCTGCGGATCGCCGGGCTGCATGTCGTGGTACACGCACACGGACGACGAAAAGAAATAGTTTTTCACGCCGGCTTCGGCCGCCTCGTGGCACATGTTCGCGTTTATGAGCACGCTGTTGTGCATGATTTCGGCCGCCGCGCTGTGGATGAAGCCCATGCCGCCCATGTCCGCCGCGAGCTGGAACACCGCGTCGGGCACCGCGCCGCCCGGAAACGAGAGGGCCTTGAGGCAGTTGGCCCGTTCGCGGAGATCGAGAAGCAGAAACTCGTCGGCGGCCGAAGCGGAAAATTCGGGGTATTTCCGGTCCACGCCGCGCACGAACCATCCGCGCGCCTTGAGTTCGCGTGCGAGATGCGATCCGATGAAGCCGCCGGCTCCGCAGACCAGAGCAGTTTTTTGTTTGTCCATGGTGTAAAAACGAAATACCGCCGTTGTGGGCGGTTACGTCCGCAATTATAGCATAGGATCGCGCGGAAAACAAAGAAATTCGCCGATCGATGCGGATTCGCTCGATTCGGCGATGCGGAGATCGTCAAAGTCCGGCGGACAGGTCGAGGACCGGAAGCAGGAGGGCGAGCGCGAGCAGCAGGACGAACAGGCCGACCGCGGCCAGAAGAACGGGTCCGAGCAGGGCGGGCCGGGCGGCGAGCGGGCGGTCGGCCCTGACGCGCAGGCGGGCGGAGGCGTTGTCCAGCATTTCCGGGAGTT
>JAZUJQ010000363.1:0-5702 GCA_045642845.1 Kiritimatiellia bacterium | reverse complement strand
GCACACCACGGCGACAAGCTTGCCGCCCGCTTCGCGCTCGGCGACGGTGCGCACCGTTTCGAGCGTGTCGCGGTGCGCGACGACGACGATGGCATCGACGTCCGGACATTCCGCGAACGCGGCGACGGACCACGCCACGACCGGCGTGCCGTTCAGCGGCAGCAGAACTTTCGGGACGCATCCGCCCATGCGCACGCCGCTTCCCGCGGCAGTTATGACGGCGGCTGTCACGGCCCGCCCCCTCAGGACTTTTTGAGCGACGAGCAGAACGCCGCGAGGCGCTTCATGCCTTCGTCGATGTTTTCGTCCGAGCAGGCGTACGAGAAGCGGATGCAGTCATCCGCGCCGAACGGAGCGCCGGGCACGGCCGCGACGTGCTGCTCCTCGAGCAGACGGCGGCAGAATTCGACCGAATCGAGCCCGAACGATTTGATGCACGGGAAGACGTAAAACGCGCCCTCGGGCTTGGAAAGCTCCATGCCGGGAATCTTGCGCAGCAGGCGGTATATGCGGTCCGCGCGTTCGGCGAACGCCTTGATCATCGGCTGGATCGCCTTCTCGACGGCCGGATCGGTGAGAGCCGCGAGCGCCGCGAACTGCGACGGCGTGGCGGGGTTCGACGCGCAATGGCTCTGGATCGTCGTCATGGCCTTGATCACGGCGGCGGGACCGGCCGCGTAGCCGATGCGCCAACCGGTCATCGAAAACGCCTTGGAACAGCCGTTCACCGTGATCGTGCGCGCCTTGATCTCGGGATCGAGCGACGCGATCGAGACAAACGGCGCGCCGGTGTAAACCATGCGCTCGTACATTTCATCTGCGATGATCCAGAGCCCGTGCTTGACGGCGGTCCTGCCGAGCGCGAGCAATTCGTCCGCCGAATAAACGGCGCCCGTCGGATTCGACGGATAGTTGAGAACCACCGCCTTCGCGTCGCTTTCGGTCACCGCGCGCGACAACGCCGCGGGCGTGAGTTTGAAATTGTTCTCGGCGCGGGTCTTCACGAACTTCGGGACGCCGCCCGCGATGCGGATCATCTCGGGATACGACAACCAGTAAGGCGAAGGCACCACGACGGCGTCGCCGGGCGAAAGCAGCGCGAAAAACGCGTTTGCGAGCGACTGTTTTCCGCCCGAGGAAACGATGACTTCGGAGGACGGATCGTAATCGATTCCGTTGCGCGAACGGAGTTTGTCCGCGACGGCCTTGCAAAGCTCCGGCATGCCCTTGGCCGGCGTGTACTTGGTCTGGCCCTCGGCGATGGCGCGCATCGCAGCCTTTTTGATGACCTCCGGCGTGTCGAAATCGGGTTCGCCGGCGGCGAACGAGCAGACCCGAACGCCCTGGGCCGAAAGCTCTTTGGCCTTTGCGGAAATCGCCAGCGTGGCCGACGGCTGGATTGCTGAAACAATCGGATTCATCTAGTTTATCCTTTTTTGAGGCGTCTCAGAGCGTCCTTGAACGATGCTTTGCCCATATCGCCTTCATTTGTGAAATCGACGTCCGTTTCGCGGCCGGTGCGGCGTTGCAGCGCGATCCAGCGCGACAACGCTATTTCGCCGACGATCAGCAGCAGCGCCGCGAACGCGAAAATGCGCCACACCTCCCGGCCGAACGCGGAACCATGCAGCAGCGTGATCACGTCTTCCGGCTTTGTCGCGAGCGAAAGCGAAACGTATTCGCGCAAAGACTCGGCCTGCTCGGGCGAAACCGCTTGCAGCACGCTTTCCTCGGTGCTCGAACGCACCGCGATCCGGATGGCGCCGTCCTCGCAGAGCGCGGACGCCGTCGACTTCGGGAACGAGGAATCCCCCGCCGCGGGCTTCACGGTGTAAAGTCCTGGTATGAGCGCACGCACGATGCGGAGCACGGAGCCCTCGCGGGTATCCACGAGTTCGCCGTGGAACGACTCGCCGCGCGGGTCCACGATGTCCACGACCGAGCCGGAATCGCCGCGCGAAGAGAACGGATTGAGCGCCTCGAACGGAACGGGCGAGAAGTCGGCGTCGCCGGGTTTTCTCCACATGAGCGAAACGCGCGCGACGCCGGTGTCTTCCTCGTAGCGCAGTTCGATTTCGCGGTGTTCCCCGGCGTTGAAACGGCGCGGGGCGTTTCCGGTCTGCTTGCCGTCGAGAAGCAGCGTGGCGCGGTCGTCGCACTCGACCTTGAACTCGTACTCGCCGGCGACGGGAAACGTCAACGTGCCGGTCCAGCGCACCGAAAAATTGTCGGCCGAAAAACCCTGGAACGGAGACTGCGCGCCCCAATTGAAATCGATGTTGCGGTCGATGCGGACGACCGGTTCGCCGCGGAATCCCTTTGAACGGTGGTAACGCGCCCGGATGCCGTTGTCACCGGCCTTTTCAGCGCCGACGGCGCGGCGCGGTCCGAGCAGCAGCGTGGCGCCGTCGGACGGATTGACGTTGAGTTCAGGCGCGACCGGGCGCGCGGCGAAATACGCCAGTTCGTGAACGAGCGGCACGAACGAGCGGCGCGAAACGATGTCGGACGCCACCGCGTCGAACGGCACCGCCGAGAGCACCACGGCGCCGCGGCCGAGCTGCGAAATCAAGAAAAGCGGCCGCCCGTCCGTGAACGAAGCGGCGACGTTCGCGCCGCTCGAAAACCCGGTGTCGAGCGACCAGCGGCGAAGCGGCGACACGGAGCCGAGATCGGATCCGGTGCGCAGGTTCCGCAACGCGTCGTGCGCGAACGACGCCGGATCGATCGACGGCGCCGGCCCGTTTTCCGACGCCGGCGCGTTCGCCTCGAATTTCACCAGTTTCGCCGGCAGCACGTTTTCGCCTTCGGAAAGCCACTGGTTCCACGCCTCCGGACGCGGCTTGGCGCCGGGCAGGAAAATGAGTCCGCCGCCCGAACGCACGTATGCGGCGAGAGAAGCCATCGCGGCCTCCGGCAGACGCTGGACGTTGCACAGCGCCACGAACGCGAATTCGGAAAAATCGGTGCGGGAACCGGTGCGGGACACGTCCTCGACCGTCGCGTCGAGCAGAAAAGATCCGTTCGAGCCCGAAGACCCGGTAAGGCGCGGCGTAAGCGCGAGCGAAACGTACGACGACGCGCGGTCGAGGGGACCGCCGGACGAATCGCCGTCCACGACAAGCGCGCGCAGCGTGCCGAGCACGGGAACGACGAGATCGAACGTGTTGTCGGAAGGCATGTCGTCGTCCGCGTTCAGAACGGCGGTGACGCGCGCCGCTCCGGCGCGTTCGAAGCGGTGACGGAAGTCGAAGGTCTGCGACGCGCCGGGCTCGAGCTGTCTGGCGTCGCCGGCGGTGAGCGTGGCGCCGCCGATGCGCAGACTCACGCCGGACGGAGTCACGGCCTCGGTGCCGACGTTTTCGACGGTGACCGCGACGCCGACTTCGCGGTCGGTGCCCACGACTTCGCGGGAGAGGCGGACGTCGCTTATCGCGAGGTTGCGGATGGAAGCCGGCAGCGGCAGAGTGCGCCACGCCACCAGAGGCGGGGTGCGCAGCTGCCGGAACACGGAATGAATCGTGCTCCAGCGGCCGCCGGACTGCAGATCCCAGCCCGCGGTCTGTCCGTCGCCCAGCACGATTATCTGCTTGACGGTGTTGTTGCCGGAAGCGAGCGTCACCGCGGCGGCGGTGAGCGCGGCCGGCGCGCGCATCGTGCCCTGCGCCGGCTTCACGCTTTTGAGCGTTTCGCGGAGCATGCGCCGGTCGGACACCGGCACCGGATTGAGGATTTCGGGAACGGGACCGCCGATGATGATCGAAAACGCCGTGCCGCGCGGCGCTTCTTCGATGTATTTGCCGGCCTCTTCAAGCGCGGTGTCGAAGTTGCTTTTCCCGTCGTCCCCCGTCAGCGACATCGAAGCCGAACCGTCGATTATCAGCGCGACGTCTTTGTTCGCGCCGCCGCCGAACCTGCTGAGATTGAGTTTGCGTTCAAGCATGATCGCCGCCGCGGAAAGCGCCGCGAGAAGCAGCGAAACCGCCATTGACAGACGCCGCCACTTAGGATAGCGCCACAGCGCGAAACTGATGCCGAAGAGCAGTACGGCGAGCAGAACCGCCGGCAGGACGAGCGCCCACGGAACGCGCGAATCGGGCGTCACGAACGGACGCGCCAGCGCCAGCGCCGCGAGCGCGGGCAGCAGGCAGCGGCACGCAAGAAGCAGGATTTCCTCGAGCAGCATCTTGCGCTTGCGCTTGCGCACCGCGCGGGCGAGGAACATCATCGCGCCCCAGCGGATGCGCCGCTGGTGGCGGCGCGTCAGCAGCTGGATTATGATCGGGATCGCGAGCGCAAGAACGCCGATCAGAAGCAACGCGTGGACGAACTGCATCTTTCCGCTCCGTTCAGTCCCCGTCCTTCGCCGAAAGCTCCGAAACCGCCTCTGAATGGGAAATCCCGGCGGCGTCCTCGGCGGCCTTGCCGTCGCCCTGCGCCGCATCGGAATCCGCCATCACGGTGGGTGTCACGAAAATGAGAATGCTGGTGCGCGATTCGACCTCGCTTTCCCAGCGGAAGAGCCAGCCGAGCAGCGGGATGGAGCCCAGGATGGGAACGCGGCGCTTCACGGACTTCGTGTCGGCGCGCGTGAGACCCGCTATCACGATGGTTTCCCCGTCCGGAACCGTCATGGTCGTTTTCACGGAGCGCTTCGAAATCGTCGGCGCGTAGCCGGAGGCGTCAACGCTTTCCTTGGTCACCGCCTCGATGGACGGCTGCATTTCGATCTGCACGAAGCCGCCAGGCACGATGTGAGGAACGAGGATGAGCTTCACGCCGACGTCGTAACGCGTGATCGACTGGACCTGCTCTATGTTCGATCCGGACCCGCTGACCGTGGACTCGGTCATCGGAATGTTGTCGACGATCGAAACCTCGGCCTCCGTGTTGTTCTGCGCGCCGAGCGTGGGATTGGCGAGAATTTTGACGGCGCTGTTTTCGCGGATCGCGTCGATGTTCACGAGCGCGTTCGCGTCGCCGGCCGAATCGAGCACGCCGAAGGAAATGCCTTCCGGATAGATGCTGTTGGCCAGAAGCGAAGAAAGCGACGAACCCGCGGTTTCGGCGTTGGGATGGGAGCCGGCGCCGACGGCGTAGCCGTTCCTCGTTCCCGCCGCATTGAGACGGACTCCGAGAAGATCCTCGTCTCCCTCCTGCAATTCGGCGATCAGCACGGAAATGTGGACCTGGCGCGGCATCACGTCGAGCTGTTCCACGAGCGCCTGCACTTCGCGGAAATCGCCGGGAGCGGCGTTCACGAGCAGAGCGTTGGACGACTCCACGGCCTCGA
Source organism: Kiritimatiellia bacterium (assembly GCA_045642845.1). Classification (GTDB taxonomy): domain Bacteria; phylum Verrucomicrobiota; class Kiritimatiellia; order RFP12; family UBA3636; genus JAZUJQ01. Next base: position 409 of record JAZUJQ010000363.1, on the reverse strand, counting down.
CGGCGATGCGGCGCGAAAGGTTCTGGTCCGATGAACCGGCGGCGAACTTTTCGAGCAGCGTCGTGATGTTCTTCGCAAGATCGGAGGCCTTGATGTAATTGAGCGCGATGGCATTGAGCGCGGAACGGCCGGACGGCGCGGGGATGTCCATTTTCGCGACGAGGTCGCGGACCGCCTGCAGCTGGCGCTGCGACCCGGAGACGATGAGCCGGTTGGCGTGCTCCGCCGGAACGACGGTGGGAGCGCGCATCGCGGGCGGCGGCGCGGCGTTGCCCGCCGCGGGTATGCGCGTGAGCAGCTGCTGCGCGCGCGACTGCGATTCGGCGAACGCGGCGGAAATCTGGCGCGCGAGCGCGGCGGCGTCCGCGTGTTCGAGCGGGATCACCTCGGTCACGCGGGCCATGCCGGG
>JAZUJQ010000362.1:0-1594 GCA_045642845.1 Kiritimatiellia bacterium | reverse complement strand
GGGCCTGCTCAAATTCCGCAATTCGTTCCATCCCGAAACGGTCACGGACGAGCAACGCCGCCACCTGAAAATCGCACGCGGAATCCGGAAATTCCTCTGGCCGCCGCGGGTCCACCTGAAAACCAAATGAGTTTCGCGCTTCCGTCAAAACCCGGCACGGCGCATTTCGTCGGCATCGGCGGCGTCGGCATGGCCGGTCTCGCTAACCTTCTGCGCCTTCTCGGCTGGAAGACGAACGGTTGCGACGCCGCGCGCGGCGGACTGCTCGACTGGCTCTCCTCCGTCGGGATCGACGCCGTCGCCCCGCCCGATCCGGCGCACATCGCGGCCGCGTCGCCCGACGTCGTCATCCGGACGCCCGCCGTGCGCGACTCCCATCCCGAGCTTTCGGCCGCGCGCGCTGCCGGCGTCCCGGTCGTTTCACGCGGCGAAGTCCTCGCCTCGCTTTCCGAACGGATCCCGACCTGCGCCGTCTGCGGCTCGCACGGGAAAACCACGACGTCCACGTTCCTCGCATCGATCCTGCGCGCGGTCCGCCCCGAAACCACCGGCTGGTGCATCGGCGGCGTTTCGGAAAACCTTCCGTCGGTCTCCGGCGGCGTTCCGGAAACCCTCGTCGTAGAGGCCGACGAATCCGACGGCTCGCTCGCGCTGTACGCGCCGGAACTCACCGTCGTCACCAACATCGACCTCGATCACGTCGACCGGTTCGCGTCCGTCGCCGAATTCGAAAAAGTCTTTTCCACCGTGATATCGCGGACGAAGGGCAAGGTCGTCTTCTGCGCCGACCATCCGCGCACGGTAGCGGTCTGCACCGCCTCGCGCCACGCGCGCGTTTCGTTCGGTTTCTCCCCCGCCGCGGATTTCCGCATCGTCGCGTGCGCGCCGCGCGCCGACGGTTTCGGTTCGGATTTCGATCTCGCCGTTCCCGGCCTCGCCGAACCGTTGCAGGTGCATCTTCCGGTCCCCGGCCGGCACAACGCGCTCAACGCCGCGGCGGCCGTCGCGGCCGCCGTGTCGCTCGGCGTTCCGGCCGACGCTGCCGTGCGCGAACTCGTCCGGTCCGCTTCGCTTCCGGCGCGCCGCTTCGAAATGATCGGAGACCCGGACGGCTTCACCGTCGTCTCCGACTACTCGCACCACCCTTCCGAAATCCGCGCGCTCATCCGCACCGCGTCGGCGCTTCCCCGCAAACGCCTGCGCGTCGTTTTCCAGCCGCACCGCTACACGCGCACCCGGACGTTCCTGCGCGAGTTCCCCGACTCCTTCCGCGGCGCGGACGAACTGATCGTATGCCCGGTCTACGCCGCGAGCGAAGATCCGCTCCCCGGAGGATCCGCGGCCGATCTTTACGCGGCGTGCCGCGCACGGCGCCTCGAGGCGCCGGACTCCTTCCCGTCCGTCGTCTTCGCGGAAACGCTCGACGACGCGTTCAACTACGTTTCGGCGACGCTCGGGCGCGGCGACATGCTGCTTGTCGTCGGCGCGGGCGACGTGAACTCGCTTGCGCCGCGTCTGGCGGCGTGCGCCCCCGTTTCCGCGCCGCCGCGGCCGCTCGCGCTCTCGGCGTACGGCACGAAGGCGCCGGTTTCGG
>JAZUJQ010000361.1:0-3370 GCA_045642845.1 Kiritimatiellia bacterium | reverse complement strand
CGTCGGCGGCGGGCGCGGGCGCAAGAGCGCCGGCGATGGCGCCGATCTTGGCTTCGATGGTCCCGACCACTTCTTCGGCCTTGGCTTTGACTTCTTCGGTCTTGGCTTCGACGGCGGGTTTGACCTCCTCGACCTTCTCTTTGACGGTCTCGATCACTTCTTCGGCCTTGGCTTCAACCGCAGGCTTGATTTCCTCGACCTTGGCTTCGACTTCTTCGACGACGGTCTCGACCTTCTCTTTGACGGTCTCGATCACTTCTTCGGCCTTGGCTTCGACGGCGGGCTTGGCTTCTTCGGCCTTCGCCTCGACGGCTTCGACCGCTTCCTCGGCCTTGGCCTCGACCGCTTCGACCGCTTCCTCGGCTTTGGCTTCGACTTCTTCGGCCTTGGCCTCGACGGCGTCCTTCACCTCTTCGGCCACGGCCTCGACGGCGGCTTCGGCGGAGACGAGCGCATCGGCCTCGGCGGTGTACCGGGCGATGATTTCATCGAGTTTGCCGGAGGACTTGAGGCCCTCGATGGCGCGGTTGGCGGCCGCGAGCAGCTCGGCGTTGCCCTTGGCGATGGCGCAGGCGAACTCCTCTTTCGTGAGGAAGTCGCTCGAGATGCAGATGTCCGCATCGCTCTTTTCAAGGTTCTTGGCGGGGTCGATGTCCGCGATCACGAGATCGACCTTGCCGGCCTTGAGGGCGGCCACGGCGGCGGCGGGGCTGTCGAAACGCTCGGGCTCCTGCTTGAGCTCTTCGACGCAGTAGGTGTCGGACGTCGTGCCGGACTGAACGCCGACCTTCATGCCCTTGACCGAATCGGCGTCCTTGAAGAGGTTGTCTTTCTTCGAAAGGATCACGATGCCGGAAGTGACGTAGGGGATCGTGAAGTCGACGGACTGCTTGCGGTCTTCCGTGACGGTGATGCCGGCGAGGGAGAAGTCGGCTTTTCCGGAGATGACGGACGGGATGCAGGCGTCGAACTTGGCGTCTTCGACCTTGAGGGTGCAGCCCATTTCTTTGGCGATTTCCTGGCCGATGGCGACGTCGATGCCGACGATTTCAGTGCCGCGGAGGAACTCGTAGGGAGGGAAGGTGGCTTCCGTGATCATGACGAGCTCGTCGGAGGAACGTCCGGCGCAGCCGGCCAGCATTGCAGTGATCGCGCAGAGCGCGACGGCGGAAACGGTTTTGTTCATGTTATTTTTTATTTGGGTTGTCCGTTGTTTGGCGGATAGACGGAATACTAGCATAAATTTCGCGTTTGCAGGACGATACCGCGCATGCGCACCGGATGCGGGCGGGAATCGCGCGGCGGCGGTCCCGGAAAACCGCGCCGTTTCGCGGACCGGAGTTCCATTTTTGCGTTGAAAACGGGTAGAATCGCGGCCCGATGAGCGAAAAACTTTCAGATGGCGTGAAGGCCGCGTACATCGCCAAACTCGGCGCCGAGGCGATGCTTCCGCACATCGGCGTGGACGAAAGCGGCAAGGGCGATTTTCTCGGGCCTTTGGCCGTTGCGGCGGTCCGCACCGATGCGGAAACCGCGCCGTATCTGGTCGCCGCCGGGGTGAAAGACTCGAAATGCATCACGAGCGACGACCGCGCGCGGGAAATCGCTTCGCGCATCAGAACGATAGTTCCGGAGCGCGACCGCGTCGTGCTGGTGCTGTCGTGTCCGGCGTACAACCGCCTTTACGCCAACACGTTCCGCAACGTGAACAAACTCCTCGCGTGGGCGCATGCGAAAACGATCGCGGATCTGGCCGCCAAGTCGGGTCCGTGCGGGTTCGCGATATCGGACCAATTCGGCACGGGCGAAGAAGTCCGCGCCGCGCTTGCGGCGTTGAACTGCGCCACGCCGCTCAGATCGCGGGTGCGCGCCGAAAGCGACATAGCGGTCGCGGCGGCGTCCGTTCTCGCGCGCGAAGCGTTCCTGAACGGAATCGAGGATTTGAAAAATCTTTACGGCGGCGATTTTCCCAAAGGCGCGGTTATAGTGCGTCCCGCGGCCGAAGCCCTCGTGCGCGCGCACGGACCGAAAATCCTGCTCAATGCGGCGAAGGCGCATTTCAAGACGACCGATCAGGTCCTCGCCGCGACCGGATTTTCCAGATTGGATCTGCCGCCGGAAGGACAGGTCCGTCCGGCGTCCAGAAAAAAGCGCGGGTGACGATCCGTCCGGCGGCTCACTTCCGCTTCCGGAAAATCACGGCGAAAAGCGCGGCGCAGAACACCGCTGGGACGGACGGCTGGCAGTCGATATACCAGCTCGACACGAGGCCCGCCGCGAGCGACGCGAACGCGAAAAACGCGGCGGCGACCGCGCGCGGCACCAGCCTTTGCGCGCAGACGCGCGACGCCATCGCCGGAAGCGAGACCAGCGCCACGACGAGCACGACGCCGACCGCGCGGACGAGCATCACGACCGCGAGCGCGTTCATGAGCGCGAGCACGATTTCATAGAAACGCGCCGATGCACCCGAGAGCCGCGTGCCGCGGGCGTCGAACGACACGGCGAGAATGCCGCGGTAGCAGACCGCGAACGCCGCGACGAGCAGCGCGCAGAACGCGGCCGAGACGCGCAGGTCTCCGGCCGTGACCAACGCTATCGAGCCGAAAAGGTAGCCCATGACGTCGCCTTGGTATCCCGGCGTGGCGGCGAGCAGCGCGAGACCCGCGGCCATGCCGACGGCCCAGGTCGCCGAAAGCGCGGCGTCGGAGCGTCCTTTCCGCGCGGCGCCGGAAAGCGCGAGAAACAGCGCGGCGGCCGCGGCGGCGAGAAACGCTCCGAGCGTCGGGGAGAACCACGCCGCGCCGAGCGCGACGGACGCGAAGCGCGCGAGGCCGAGCCCGGCGAAGCACGAGTGCGAAATCGCTGCGGCGGCGTACGTGTCGCGCCGCGCCAGCATCAACGTGCCGCACAGGCCCGCCGCGACGGAGGCGACGAGCGAAACGAGAAGCGGAAGCGCGAGCGTTTCGAGCATGGCGTTCAAATCGGATCGAATTGCAGTTCGTCGGACGGCGGCAGCACCGGCGTCCTGTAGCCCGGAGCGCGGATCGCATCGCGTTTGTAGAGCAGTTTCGAGAAGTAGTACACGACGCGCGAACCGTCGTACACGACCACTTCGAGCGGGAAATCCACGTCCGACGGGACCGCGATCCGGAATTCCGTCTCCGGGTCCGCGGGGGCGATGTCGAGCCGGGCGACGGGTTCCGTTCCGCCCCGCGTGGACACGAGCGCGGAAAGGGGAATCCGTTCGCCAGCCGCGTGCTTTACGCGGATCGTTCCGAAGAAGGCGGGATCGAGCGAGTCCTGCCGCAGCTCCGCCTCGAAGAGGTGGCGGCCTCCGGAGACTTCCACGGCGTCGGCGTATTCTTCG
>JAZUJQ010000360.1:0-6000 GCA_045642845.1 Kiritimatiellia bacterium | reverse complement strand
CGGCTGCGTCAACGAGGCGGATGTCCTGAACGTCGGCATCGACGGCGGCGCCGGCGGCATCGCGGGCCGCTCCGAGAAAACGCACGTGCGTTTCGAAGATTGCGTCAACCGCGGAAACGTCTCGATGGCGTGCCACGAAGGATGCGTTCCCGTCGCCCGGCTCGCGTACGGCAACGGCGTCGGCGGCATCATCGGCGGCGTCTATTACACCGTCGATCTGGCGATGTCCGGCTGCGCTAATTTCGGCGACGTGAGCGAGGATTACGCGCGTTCCGCGGGTGGTCTCGCGGGCGGCGTCACCGGCGGCAGCGACAGCGCTTCGCTGAACGTTTACATCACCAACTGCGTCAACCACGGCTCGGTTTCCGGCGGCTACTCGGCGGGCGGCCTGCTCGGCGTGCATTCCGGCGTCGTTTACGCCGACATCGTCAACTGCGGCAACACGGGCGACATCCACAGTCCTACGGGGCATGTCGGCGGCGTCTGCGGCATCGCTTCGGCGCTCAACATGAACAACACGAAAGCGTTCACGCTCGACGGCTTCCGCAACGTGATGAACTGCGGCGCGGTGACCACGGAAAGCGGCTTCGCCGGAGGTTTCCTCGGAACGTTCGTCGGATCGTCCGAACGCATCTACAGGGAAGCGCCGGTCGGCAACAACTACACGATCGCGCCGACCAATCTCGTGCTGTCGGCGTCTGTGTCCGCCGGCGAGGGCGGAACGGCCGGAGACATCGTCGCCAACATCGAGAACCACGGACGCACTGAAACTCTCGCCGACGCGGGCACGCGGCTGCTCGAGCCCCGCGATTTCCTCAACGGCGTCGCGAAACTCGCGCTCAACGGTTTCGCCATCGCGAACGACATGCCGCGCTGGGTCCAGACCGAGGAATGGCCGGATCTGGAACTGTTCTCTCAGGGCGTCGGCGGGTTGATGCTGCTCATCAAATGATTCATGCGTCCGCAGGTCGGCGCCGAAGGGGTTTGACATGAAGGTTTCGTTTCGTTTGGCGGCGGTCGCCGCGGCGTGCGCGGCTGCCGCGTCCGCCGGGGAACAGTCGAAAATTCTGCCGCCGTGCGCGAAGGGACAGACCAGGATCCAGGTCCCGGCCGACCGCGTCTGGCCGGCGAATCCCGGCGAGGGCGACGTCTGCCTCTGGTCGATGGACAGGTTCGCGGCGTGCGCGATCGCGATCGACGGCGACTACCGCGGCGAACACGAGTGGTGGCTCAAGGCGCTGGCGGAGCTCGACATCAAAGCGACGTGGTTCGCCGTCACCGATCCGATCGATGCGAACGGCAGGAAGACGGGCACGACCGAGGGATGCTGGAAGGAATGGCAGGCGCTCGCGGACGCGGGGCATTCGATACAGTCGCACACGACGGACAATTCGGAGGAAAAGGAACTTTCCGCGGATGCGCTCGCCCGCATGTACGGCGATTCGCTCAAAACGATAAACCGCAACATCAGGAACAATCTCGCCTGCACGATCGCCTATCCGAACGGAGCCGCCCGCACTGATGAAATCTGGAAATACGCGATAGCCGGGCGAGGCAACTCCAGCCACGCGAATCCCGCCGGATCCATCGACTACCGCTGCGTCTCCTGCGGCGGCGCGACGAAGGCGTACCTGCAGATGGTCGCGTTCGGAGAGACGAAGGAGGAGCCGGAATGGATCCAGAAAAAGACGGACTGGAAACGCGGTCTGCTCGTTCCGTGCTTCCAGTTCGTGCATACCGGCACCGGAAACGACGTGCGGGAAATCAGCGCGAAAAAAACGAAAGACATCCTGCGTTACATCGCTTCGCTCAAAGACGACCGTCTCTGGGTCTGCCGCTTCGACGACGTCGTGAAATACGGTCAGGAGCGCGACACGGCGAAACTTGAAACGAAACTGGTGAATCCGGAACGGATCGTTTTCAAGCTGACGGACGGCATGGACGACGCGCTTTTCGATTTTCCGCTCACGGTGAAACTGCGGCTTCCGGACGGGTGGAAAAGCGTCCGCGCCCTGAGGCAGGACGGGACGCCGGTCAAAGCGGAGTTCATCGAGCACGACGGCGCGCCGTACGCGCTGGTCCACGAGGTCCCCGACCGCGGCGTCGTCTACGTGGCGAGATGACGCGGGGCGTGATTTGCGCGGAGCGGCGGTGACGCCGTTTCTCCGCACGGTTGGCACAAACGGCGAAGGCAGGGAAGAATGACTGGGTTAAACATCGGAGGCAAAGGTTTCGGCGCGAGCCGGGCGAAACAGATCGCCGGCGGCGCGAAAATACGCGTGGCGCTGATCGGCTGCGGATTCCAGACGCAGAACATGATCGACGGCGTGCTGTGCGAGGATCTGATCGCGGTGTGCGATCCGGACCCCGCGCGCTACGGATGGCTTTCGAAACACGTCGCGGACACGTGCGATTCCGCGGCACGCGAGAATTTCGGCAAGGCGCGGTATTTCCACACCTACCAGGACATGTTCGGGAAAATCGGAGACGAACTCGACGCCGTCGTCATCGAAACTCCGAACCACCAGCACGTTCTGCCGGCCGTGACGGCGATCCGCCGCGGCATCCACGTGTTTCTCGACAAGCCGCTATGCCTCACGGCCGCCGAGGGCGACCTGCTGCTGGAAGAGGCGCGCAAAATGCCCGGAGTGGTCACGCAGTGCGGAACCTACGGTCACTCGTTCCCCACGATGAAATACTGCGTGGACCGCATCCGCGAGGGCGCGCTCGGCGAGGTGTCGGAAGTGTGGGCGTACGACGACCGCTGCAATTCCGTGATGGAGCGTCCGGAGCCGGCGCCGCCGCCTGAAGGCATGGACTGGGATCTCTGGTGCGGCGGTTCGCCTCTGTGCGATTTCTACGCCGGCAACGACGACCGCGACGGTCTGCATCCCCACGGCTGGCACAGCTGGATCGGCTACGGCAACGGCTCGATCGGCAACCTCGGGATGCACATCATGGACGTCGCGTTCTGGGCGCTCGGCCTGAAGGATCCGGACCGCGTGATCTGCGACGACGCGCTGTTCGCGATCGACGGCGCCTGGGGCTACCGGGACGCGCACACGTTCCATTTTCCGAAGTCGGTTTTCGGCGAAGTGAATCTGCATTGGTGGGACGGCCTCAACGACGGCGTTCCGTACGACCGCGACCACGTGACGAAGTTCGGCATCCCGCACGAGCGCGAGTGGCTCAATATCCCGCCCGTCGTGAAGGAAGTGGAAAAGGCCAACGGCTTCGAAAACGATCCGTTCTACAAAAACGGCGTCCTTTTCCGCGGCACGAAGGGCGATCTCTGGTTCACGCACCACGGCGGTTACCGCTTCATGCCGCGTTCGAACGGCTGGTGCATGCCGCGCGTGGACCGTCCGGACGATTTCAATTACCGCATCGTCACGCCGCATCATTTCCGCGAGTTCTACGCCGCGATCCGCGAAGGCCGGGAGGCGAACGACTGTTTCGAGTATTCCGTGCCGCTCGCCAAAACCGTCTGCCTCGGGAACATTTCGTCGCTTTCAGGGAAAGGCAGCGTCCTCGAGTGGGACGGACATCACGTCACAAACGACGCGGCGGCGGACAGACTCGTCACGAAGGAGTACCGCGACGGCTGGAACCCGTTCGAGAAATAGTTCACGCAACATTTCCTTTCAATTCACGCCAGACATGGAAAACGGATCCGGAAATTCAAACAAACCGCGCGTGGCGCTGTACATGGACCGCGGATGCCGCGGCGGCGCCGCGCTGCTTTGGGCCGAGATGCTTTCGACTTCGCCGGAATTCGAATTCGACATGCTCGACGCCGCGGACGTCAAGGCCGGGCGTCTTGCGGAATTCGACTGCCTTGTCATGCCGGGCGGCGGCGGGTTCGAGCGGTACGAGGACTGGGGCGAGGACGGGTGCTCCAAGATCCGCGAATTCGTCCGCGCCGGCGGAAAATACCTCGGCACCTGCGCGGGCATGTCGGTTCTCCTCAACGAAGAGAAACGCGTCCGCATGATTCCGTTCAAGGGCGACGGCGTCTGGGCGCGCGGTCACATCAACGCCGTGCTGGACCTCTCCAAGCGGTTCGAAGAACTCACCGGCGTGCGTTCGGAGCGGCGTACGGTCACTTATCACAACGGGCCGTGCGCTCTGCCGGCCGATCCGGTGGCGGGGTGCAGGGCGGAAGTCCTGGCGACGTTCGACTGCGATTCGAAACCGGAGTTCGACGAACGGAGCCTGATGCGCGGCAAGCCCGCGGTCGTCTGGGCCGAATACGGGAAAGGACGGATGTTCGTTTTCGCTGTGCATCCGGAGGCCCTGCCGGGCACGCACGATCTGGTGCGCGGCGCGTTCAAAGCGTTGCTGGGCGTCGAACCTGCGTTCGCGCCGAAAGCGCTTTCGGCGGATTTCAAACGCGTGTATTTCAACACCGACGGAATGGACCGCGAACCCGGGCTCAAAAAACGGGTGCGCGCGCTGCTCGATGCGACGGCGGGGTGCGACCGTCTGCTCGTGCCGCACGTCGGCGAACGGCTGGAAGGCCCGTTCCCTCTGCTGATCACGCCGTGGACCGAAGACGCCCGCGTGGACATTCCGACGCTGATAAAAGAGGCGGAATACACGGACGCCGCCGGAGTCGGCGGCATGATCTGGCCGTCGGCGGGCGAGCGCAAGGAAATAGTCGACGCCGGGGATTACGAAGCGGGGATCGACGCGCTCGTCGCGCGCTCCGTCGAAAAAGGCCGCGAATTCAAAGCCAAAATCGTTGCGATCGTGAGCGGCGAAAACACCGCGCAAGGCGTCGCCAAGGCGGAAGCGGTCGAGAAACTCGCGAAGAAGCACGGCGCTTCACTGGTGATTCTCGCGCGTCCCGCCGACGACTGCGAAACGCAGGAAATGATGCTCGCTTACTACCGGGCCCTTGCGGCGGCCACGACGCAGACCGTGATCGTCCAGACGTTCAACAAGGACATCCAGCCGTCGATCGAAGTCCTGCTGCGCCTGGCGCAGGAGCATCCGAATCTTTGTTACATCAAAGAGGAATCGCCGGGACTGACGGTCAACTCGCGCATGGAGGAACTTCTGCGCCACCGCGAAATCAAAGGCGTGTTCAGCGGGTGGGGCGGCAAGGGCTGGATCTACCAGGGCACACGGATCGGCACGTGCGGCGTCATTTCCCAGCGCGCCGAATACGCGCCGCTTTTCGTGAAAATCTGGAACCGCATCAAGGCCGGCGCGGATGCGTCCGATCCTGAACTGGCGAAGGCGTTCACCTCGTACCTTTACATGGCCAATCTCGGCGACATCTTCTCGAAATGGGGCGACGACGCGATGCGCGGCCCGCATCTGTACGTGCTCGAACGGCTGGGCGTCTTCCGCAACCGGCTCACGCGGGAAGAAGGCAAAGTCACGGAATGGGAGATGTCCGAAAAAGAAAAAGCCGAAGTCGACGCGCGCCTGAAATACATCGGTCTGCTGCCTGAATGAACGTCGGACCGCGGTCGGTCACAACGCGCTCAGTCTGGCTTCGACGGCCGCGATGATCGAATCCGGTGTCGATGCTCCGGCGGTGAGTCCGACGGTTTTGAAGGCCGCGAGAGCGGACGCATCGAGATCGTCCGCGCCGTCGATCAGAAAGGCTGGTTTCAGTCCGGCGGCCAGCGCGGCGAGGCGTTGCGAATTGGCGCTTTCGGGCGAGCCGACGACGACGATGGCGTCGCACCGCTCGGCCAGCGTCGCGAGTTCGCCTTGGCGCGAGGTCGTCGCGGCGCAGATGGTGTTCACGATTTCGGCGTCGGGGCGGCGGGCCAGAAGCGCGGCGGAAGCGGCGTCGAACGCCGCGCGCGACTGAGTGGTCTGCGAAACGAGAATCGGAGCCGGCTCGTTTTCCGCGAACGGCGGCAGAGCCTCGACGTCCGCCGGCGACGTCACCACGACGCCGCGTCCGCGGGCGTGTCCGAGCAATCCGATCACTTCCGCGTGATCGATGTCGCCGAGGATGATCACGCGGCGGCCTTCGCC
>JAZUJQ010000359.1:0-6650 GCA_045642845.1 Kiritimatiellia bacterium | reverse complement strand
CGCGGCGGACGGCCTCCGCCGTGTCGGTGATGACGAGATGGTTCGTTTCTTCGAGCACGGAAACGGAATCCTTGCGCTGCAGATGCGATTCGAGCATCGCGCGCATGTCCGACGCGGAAACGTGTTCAAGCCGCAGAATGCGCGTCACGAGCCCGTGTTCCGGCAACGCGGCCGAATCGCCGCCGACCACCGTGCCGATGCCGGTGTTTTTGCGCTCCGGCAGACGCACCACGCGATCCAGATCCCCGTCGCGCACGAGCGTGTAACCCGAGGACTCGAGCACCGCGCCGAAAAGCGCGTACGCTTCGTCCTGCGTCACATCCGGCGAAACCACGGTTACGGAGCCGTCGACGTCATCCGCCACGGAAAAACGGCGGCCGGTGAACTCCCCCACGATCTGCGCGAAAGCGCGGATGTCGACGCGTTCGAAATTGAACGCTATCGTTCGGCCGACGTCACGCCCGGCGGCGGAGTTTTCGGCCGTCGGCGCGGCGGGAAGGCGCGCGAGCAAATCTCCGGCCTGCTCCTGAGCCAGAAGCGCCGTGACGGCGAGGACTATAGCGGCTGCGGCTTTCATGGTCCGTGGAAATGGCTCGATGCGGTTCAGCGGATTACGCCGCGCTTGGTTGTCTTGAAGAATTCGATGACCTCGCGGACTTCCGGAATGTCCGGGCAGTCCTTTTTGATCGACTCGATGGCGTCGGTCACGTTCATGCCGTCGTGGCAAAGACGCTTGCAGGCGACGTGGAGGGCGGCGATCGTTTCCTTCGGGAAACCGCGGCGCGTGAGGCCAACGGTGTTGACGCCGTAGGCGCACACGCGGCCTGCGCCGCCGTCGTAGAGAAAGTACGGCGCGCAGTCCTGTTTGATGAGCGAACCGCCGCCGATCATCGAATGCGCGCCGATGCGCACGAACTGGTGCACGCCGACGAGTCCGGAAATCACGGCCCAGTCCCCGACGTTCACTTCGCCGGCGAACTGCGAGCCGTTGGAAACGATGATGTGGTTGCCGAAAACGCAGCCGTGGGCGATGTGGCAGTAGGCCATGATGAGGCAGTCGCTGCCGACGACCGTGGACTCGCCGTCGTTCGTGCCGCAGTTCACCGTGACGAATTCGCGCAGAACGGTGCGGTCGCCGATCTTGACGTAAGTCCTGTTGCCCTCTTTGAACTTGAGGTCCTGCGTCTTGCCGCCGATGTGCGCGCCCTCGAAAATCTGGCAGTGATCGCCGAGGGTCGTGTTGCCGTCGATGACCGCATGGGCGTGGATTTCGCAACCGTCGCCGAGAGTCACGTCGGGACCGATGACGGCGTAAGGACCGATGCAAATGCCGTCGCCGAGTTTGGCCGCGGGGTTGACGATGGCGGTGGAATGAATGTCGTTCATTTTCGAAAACTCTCCGTTATTGCTGCTTGTGCGGAATTATCATGAATGAAAGCGTGGCTTCGACGGTCTTTTTGCCGTCGACCGTGATCTCGCCGCGGCCGCGCGCCATGGCGCCCTTCTTGGCGACGAGCCAGGTCTCTATGCGGAGCGTGTCGCCGGGAGTGACCATGCGGCGGAACTTCGCGTTGTCGATCGTCGTGAGAATCGTGTCCAGACCGTCTCCGGGAATCGAAGTCTCCTCCGGCGGCATCACGTCAAGACACATGAGCCCGCACGCCTGAGCGAGGATCTCGATCTGCAGGACGCCCGGCATGATCGGTTTGCCCGGGAAATGCCCCTGGAAAAAGGGCTCGTTGAAAGTGACGTTTTTCACCGCCACCAGATGCGTGCCGTCCCCGGAAGTCTCAATCACCCGGTCTATGAGCAGAAACGGGTACCTGTGGGGCAGCATTTTAAGGATTCGTTCAATGCCGAATGACGCCATGTATGCTCCTTTCCTGCGCGTTGCGTGCGCGGAAACGCGCGCTATACTATCAAAAAACGGCGTTTTGTGGGACGTCGTGGGGGGCGATGCACGGCATTGCGGCGATTGAATGAATTCAACGTTCCGCAGACGCTGAACGTGTCCGCAAAATACAATCCCCGAACGGCGGAAGCGCGACGGAGCGCCGGCGCGATGCAAATCGGCGCAAAGGCGGATCACTTGTCCGCCGGAGAATCGGGACGCGTGCGGAAAGCGACGAAGATTGATTCGCCCTTCTTCCCGAAACATTCAAGCGGACGGATTTCAAACCGTATGTTGGCGTTCGGAGACAGTTCGTCCGGCTTGAAACGGCAGACGCCCGGCAGACCGGCCTTGGCGGCCGGAAAATGGAAGTCCGGAGCCATGACGCGTTTGACGGCGATCGGGAATTCCACGTCATCCTCCGAAATCACGGCGGAAACTTCGTATTCGAACACGCGGCAGCCGTCGACCGGCAAAGCCGCCGGGAAAGACACTTCGATCAATCCGCCGAGTTTGGCGTCGGTGACGAACGACGCCGCGGCCGCGGCGCCGGACGCAAACCGCGGCGCCGAACGCAGCGCGGCCCGCTTTCCGAACGCGAACGCGGAATCGCCCGACGACGGAATCGGGACCACCCAGTCCTCGCCGAGACTTTCGCCCCAGGTGAACTCGCGGCGGCGGATGACGAGCGCGTCGTCCGACACTTCCACGAGCATGCCCTGCTTGCCGTCGTTGGTGTCGAGACGCGGCGTGGCGCCGTTCCGCCGCCATCCGCGGTAGCCGCTGCTGTTGCCGCCGAAATTGTCGCGCAGACTGTAATCCGTGCTGGAATACCGCAGAGACGAGGTGTTGATCGACGTGAACGCGCCCTGCCACACCGTGCGTTCGTCCGTCAGCGTGTAATGGGAATGTCCGGAAAACGCGACGGCGTTCGGAAATTGCGAAAGAACCCGCGTGGAGAGACCGCCGTCATGACCCCAGGCCCAGGCGCCTATGCAGGTGTCCTTCGGATGCGAATGCTGCGTGTAGAAGAACGGTTTCGAACCCCGGAGTTCCGCGGCGTGTTCCTTGAAGAAATTTTCCAACTCCTTCTCGCAGCCCCAATGGCAGCCGATGATTTTGTAACCCTTGACGTCCTTGATCCATATCGGACTGAAATCTTCGTGAAACGCGTCGCGCCAGACCTGGGCGCGGATTTCGGGCGTCTTGTAGATTTCTCCGCCCGCATCGTGATTGCCGTAGATGAAGAGTTTTTCGACATGACGGCCGTCGGGGGCTTTGTCGTCCGGAAAAACGCGGTTCCAGGCGTCCGCGGCGTACATAAGCTGCTCGATGCGCCCATTGTCCGCGATGTCGCCCGCTATCATAACTGCGTCGGCGCCGTTGTCGCGGAAATACTCGAAGGCGCGGACGAGATGCTCGCTGGAATGGCTCGAATCGTTGCGGACATGAACATCGCTGAGCACGCCCATGCGGAATTTCACCGGTCCGTGTCTGCAGGCGCAGTCGAGGGCCGCGGCGCCCGCATCGGCGACGGAGCCGTTGAAAATGCGGCCCGCGGACACGGCGGCGGTCGCCGTTCCGTCCGAAGCGAGCACCTCGACCGAGTAGACCGCGCCGTCGCGCAACGGCCCGGGAATTGAAAATTCCATCGCACCGGCCTGCGCGTCTTTCGAAACCGCGTTCGTGACGGTTGTTCCGTCGGAATCCGCAAGAACCACCGAAAGGTCGCAAGGGCCGGCCTTCAACGATGCGGTGACGGTGAACACGCCGCGGTCGGCGTCGTACGCGACGGGCTTAGCGATCGACAGAGTGCGGACGGCGGATTCCCTGAAACATTCCGAAGCCGCGACGACCGAAAGGCCGGGTGACGTGAAATCTCCGAAGAAACGCAGTCTGTCGGTTTTCGCGTTTTCCGCCAGCTCTTCGGCGGACAAAGCCCGATTGTAGAGACGGATCGTGCAGTATTCACCCGTGAAACCGTATCTCGCGTCAGGAACGCCGCGTCCGAGACAGGCCCCGATGTCATTCGGCCGCCAGGAATCACCGTCGGCGACGGTCGCCTCGACGCCGTTCACGAAAACGGCCGGCGAACTCACGGGTTCGTGTACGGCGGCGGCCTGGAACCAGGAGCCGTCTCCGATGTCGTAATTGTTGTTCAGACCGTTGTAGAACTGGACCGTCCTGTTCTTGACGGCGACCATTTTGCGGAAACCGTCGCCTGAATTGAAAAGGGCCTGATACGCGCCGTTGTGCACCGCGAGAATTTCGATGGTTGTGTAATCCAGGGCGCCGGGCGCGCAAGGCACGCAGCAACACGATTTCGCCCGGAGGGAACGTTCCGTCCACCCGGTCAACTGCGAGCCGAAGCAATCCGCGACCGCGATGTCGTGTCCGTTGCCGGAAAGGTCTTTCCAGACCGGAGCCTCGGGGTTGTGCCTGCCGTAACCCTCGTTGTCAATGGCGTCCCATTGCGCGACAAGGCCGTTCGTCGGATAGCTCGGAACCGCGCTTGAAATCGTGGCGGACAAAAAAACTTTCGCGGTCATGGGATTCCCGGAACCGTCGTCCGGCAGAAGAATCGTCTTTGATTCGTCGCCGGGAAATACCGCACCGCAATACGTGAGCGCGCGCCAGGATTCCGGAGCGTCGCCTTTGTCGGAAGAATCCGTCGCCAGATACAGAAAATTCGTCTCGCTTCCGGTGCTGAAACGGACGGTCAACGCACGGGCATCCGAATCGTTCGGTTCAAAGTAAAGAATGGAGGCGGCCCGAAGTTCAGCGGAAACAAAGAAACCGAAAACGACCGCTCCGGCGAAAATGCATTTTGAATTCATGGCAAATCTGGTCTCCGGCATCTGATTGTCATTTCCTTCTTGAAGAAAGTCAATGAGAAAACGGAACGGAGTCGGTGGATTCCGCGAGCGGAGCATGCTATCATCGCGGCAAAACAAGTTGATCGCACCTTTCACCATGGAAAAATCAATCAAGGCATTCATCGCGGCCGTCGTCGCGTTTGCATCGATCCAAGCGCTTCCGGACACGCCGGACGACTCAGACCTCAAACCGGTCGAATTGAAAAACGGAGCCGTCTTCAACCGCGGCGATCCTCCGAAAGCGCTGGAAGCACGGCTCGCGGACGGCGAAACCGTGTGTTTCACGCTGTCCGAAAACGCGACCACCGGATATCAATGGTTCGCATCATGCGACACCAACGAATGCACGGTCGCGGTCGAGCACCGCGGTCCGGCGAAACCGAAAGCCGGCGAACCGGTGCCGTGCGGCGCTCCGGGTTCGGCGGCGGTGTCGATAACGCGCAAACCGTCCGCGCCTTCCCCGGTCACGGCAAAACTCGAATACAAACGCGGCTGGGAAAAGAACGTCGAGCCGATTCACGTCATCGAGGTGCGGATGTCGGCGAAAGAACCGTGACCGCCGGACACATTGCGAATCGGACAAATTCAAAACACCGGAACGAAATGATCTCCGTAGATTCTTCCATCCCGGCCGGGAACATAATTTTCGAACGCATCGACGGCGACGCCGTTTACGTCCATCAGGACCTGCGCGACACGCAGGGCGACTGGTTCTACTGGGCGATGCGCGTGCGCGGCGCGGCCGGCCGCACGCTCACGTTCCGCTTCACGCGGTCGCCCGCAGTCGGCGTGCGCGGCGCGGTCGTATCGTCAGACCGCGGGAAAACGTTTTTCTTTTCGCGGCCGGAAGGCGGTTGCGGCGACCGCGAGTTCACCTACGCGTTCAAAGACGGCGAAGACGAAACGTGGTTCTACGAGTGCCACCCGTACATGCGCGCCGATTGGGACGCGTTCACCGCGAAACACGCCGGCGATCCGAGACTGACATCCGGAGAGCTGTGCAGGTCGCGCAAGGGCGGCTCCGTGCCGTTGGCCAGAATCAAGGGAAGCGAATCACAGCGCCGCCGGATGTTCGTCAGCGCGAGGCACCACTGCGAAGAAACGATGGCGAGCTGGGTGGTCGAAGGTCTCGCCGAAAGTTTTCTCGCGGACGACGCGCTCGGAACCGCGCTGCGCGAACGGTTCGAGCTGTACATCGTGCCGTTCACAGACTACGACGGCGTCCATGCCGGCGACCAGGGGAAGAACCGCGCCCCGCACGACCACAACCGCGACTACACGGAATTTCTTTATCCGGAGACGCGCGCGATCGCGGAACTGATGAAAAGCCGGGGCGGCGAATGGGAGGTGTTTCTCGACATTCACTGCCCGTGGTTGCGCGGCGACGCCAACGAATACGCCTACACGCCCTGGAAGGAAACGCGACTGATACCCGATCCCGAGTTGGAAAAACGTTTCTCCGAAACCATCGAAAAAACTCAGAGCGGAGTCATGCGGTACAAAGCGTCCGACGACATTCCGTTCGGAACGGGTTGGAACACCGGCAAAAACTACGCCGACGGACTGTCGGCGGTCCGTTGGGCGGCGTCGAACGTGCCGTCGCTGCGCATCGCGCGCACGTTCGAAATACCGTTCGCCAATGCCAACGGCGCCACCGTCACCCCGGAAACCTGCCGCGAATTCGGCCGCGACATCGCCCGCGCGCTCATCGAAACGCTCTCGTGACGAGAACCGGCGCCGCGGCGCCGAAGCAGAACGCGGCCGGATTCGGCAAAGCGCCCGTGAAAAAGAACGCGGCGGTGCAAAGCGACGCCGTCGCGACGGCGCCGTCCATCCGCGACGCGATCGCACCGAGACACAGCGCCACGGGAAGGCACGGCACG
>JAZUJQ010000358.1:0-7612 GCA_045642845.1 Kiritimatiellia bacterium | reverse complement strand
GTCCGCATGCTCTCGCGGATGAAAAGCAGATTCGCCGTGTACGTCAACACTCAGTTCAACCATCCGAACGAACTTTCGGACGAATCCTTCGACGCCTGCGGACGCCTGACGGACGCTGGCATCCCGGTCGCGTCGCAGACCGTGCTGCTGCGCGGGATAAACGACGACCCCGCCACGCTCGAAAAACTGTTCCGCGAACTGTACTGCCGCAGAATCCGTCCGTACGCGCTCTACCAATGCGATCTTGTGCAGGGCGTCGAACATTTCCGCACTCCGATCGAAACGGGCGTGGAAATCATGCGCGAACTGCGCGCACGGCTCTCCGGACCGGCCCTGCCGCATTTCATAATCGATCCGCCCGGCCTCGCCGGAAAAATCGAACTCTCGCCGGATCCGCTGGTCCGCCGCAAACGCGGTTGCACGGTGCTCCGCGCCTCGAACGGAAAAACGTTCGAGTATCCGGATTGAAATCCGCGCCGCGCGTCAGCGGCCGCCGAGCGCCGACGTCAGGTTGCGCACGAACGTCTCTTCGAACCGAGCGAGCGTGAAGCGCTCCAGAAAAGCGGACCGGCTGGCCGCGCCCATGCGGACGCGCATATCCGGGTCCGCAAGCAGACGTCCGAGCGCATCGGCCAGATCCGCCGCGTCGGCCGTGCGCGCGCCGTTTTCTTCGACCGGAACCGTGGGCAGCACCACGCCGGACACGCCGTCGAGCACCGCATCGCGCACGCCACCGACGTCGCTTGCGACCACGGGCAGACCGTATTCCATCGCCTCTATCGCGACGATTCCGATCGTTTCATCCATCGAAGGGAAAGCGAACACGTCGGCGCATTCCAAAAACGCGCGCTTCTCGTCGCCGTATTTCGCGCCGTGATACGTCACGGTTTCCGAAAGACCTCTGGCATCAGCCTCCCGCGCGAAATCAGCGGCGGTCCAATCCGCCTCGCCGCCCACGACGTCGGCACGGAACGCGGCGCCGCGTTCACGCAGCAGCGCCAGCGCGTCGAGAAAAACCGCGATTCCCTTCGCGATCAGCAGATTCGAAAGAAAGAGCACGCGCGGGACGGCGTTCGAACGCACGATCGGCGCGGCGTCGAGCGGCCGCGACGGCGGCACGCCGTTGGGGCAGAACACGACCCGTTCGCGCGGAACGAACGCTTCCACGTCCGCATAAAGCGCCGGCGAAAGCAGCATCACCGTGACATCGCGGAAAAAGCGCCGGTACAGAAAACGGAACAGGGCGCTCCGCGAACCCGCGGCCACGCCTTTGTTGTGGAAATGCAGCACGATCGGCACGCGCCGCCGCGTCCAGCGTTTGACGCACGCGAGCGTCACCGCGTCGCGCACGAACGCGCCGCCGCGAGTGTTCGGCGTGAAATAGACAAGTTCGGGCCTGAACACGGCGATTTCGCGGCGGACGCGCGCGAGGAACCCGATCATCACCGGGATCTTGCGCAACGCGCCGTGCCCGATGTCCGCCAGCGAGCGCGCCATGGTCGTGCGCACGTAACGCGCGTCGAAGGCGTCGTTCACCGTCTTCGAATCCATGACGTACTTTCCCATCATCGCCATCCCGTGCACGGGCGGCGGCAGATTGAGCAGAAAAAGCGCGCGGGGTTTGGACATGGCGGATCAGATCACGATGTTTTCTTCGGGATAGCGCTTGCTTTTGTCGGAAAGCCTCGTCCGGAAAAGCGACAGCACGAGCGCGGCGGGACCGACGCGTCCGGTGAACATCGCCAGACACAGCACGATGCGTCCGGCGCGGGAAAGCCCTGCGGTGGTTCCTCCCACGGACAGACCGTTGTTGCAGAACGCGGAAACCGATTCGAAAAGAAGCTGCCCCACCCGTCCGTGCTCCGGGTTCTCCGCGATCAGCAGACCGACCGTGGTGAAAAGCCCCAGCAGGATGTACAGCACGAGAACCGCGACGGCCTCGTTCACGACGTGGCGCGGCACGGTGCGCCCGTGCAGCTCCGGGCACTGGCGGTTCCCGAACATCGCCGTGACGGTGCTCCACAGCACCCACAGGGTCGTGGTCTTCACGCCGCCGCCGGTGGAACCAGGCGCCGCGCCCGCGAACATGATCGTCGCCGTCACGGCAACCGACGCCGGAGTCAGCGTCTCGAGCGGGATTCCGCAGAACCCCGCCGCACGGGCGGTCGTGCCGCCGAAAACGGCGGCGAAAAGTTTGTGTCCGGCGCCGGCGATGTGCGCCATGCCGCGCCCGGATTCGAGCGCGAGGAACGCGACGGCGGCGAAGGCCAGCACGGAACACAGACCTTCCAGCGCAACGCAGCTGTGCAGCGTGAGACGGCCGCGGCGCGCCCGGTCGCGTCTCCACGGACGCAGCGCGATAAGGTTGGTGTGCACGACGAAACCGAGACTCCCGACGAGCGCCAGCACGCACACCGGCGCGCCGAACGACGGCATCGAGCAGAACGCGGGCCCGTATCCGAACGGATCGAATCCGGCGTTGCAGAACGCCATCACGGAGTAGAACACGCCGCGCGCGACGGCGCGGGCCGGGCCGAGTCCCGGAAACAACGCGTGGATCCGCAGCGCCAGAAAAACAGCTCCGGCCAATTCCCATGCGGACGAAAAAAGAAAAGTGGAAAGCAGGATGCGCGGCACGTCGCCGGGATTGGTTTCGCCCGTGGCGGACATCACCGAACGCTCTTCGGTCACCGACAGCGAACGCCCGGCGGCCATGAACACGAACATGCCGACCGTCATGATGCCGATGCCTCCGAACTGCACGATCAGAGCCAGAACCGCGAGACCGAACGATGAGAGTGTCGCTCCGACCGCGACCGGAGCCAGCCCGGTCACGCTCACCGCGCTCACGGCGAGGAAGAGAGACCCGGTGCCGAAATGCCATATGCCGTCGGCGTTCGAAACCGGCATCGAAAGCAGCAGCCAGCCGACGAACGCAACGACGGCAAAAGAGACGACGAGCGTGCTTGCGGCTGATCTTGGTTTCGAGGCTTTGGATCGTGTGAACATGGCGGAACAGGCGATGTGACGCGAAGTCTAGCAAAAAGTCGCGTAAAAAACGCTTGCATGCAACGGGACGTTTTGATAGTGTAACAAGTCAACCGCGCAACTTCGGCATCTGGTCGAGGTTGTAGACACGGAGAGGTGTCCGAGTGGTCGAAGGAGCAGCACTGGAAATGCTGTATACCCGTACGGGTATCGAGGGTTCAAATCCCTCCCTCTCCGCCAATTTTGAATCGTATCTGGCGCAAAAGCGCGATAAAGTAAAATCCAGAATGTCGTCATATCAGCCATGAAACCACGTATTTCCTGCCGCTTCGTGCCTTCGTCGCAGCGCGTGTATCCGCTTTCGGTTCTGCCGTCACGCGATGCGGCGCCGCTCGACGCCGCGCGCGGATCGACCGTTTCCGTGCAGCTTTCGTTCCACGCCGCGGCTTACTCGCGGATCACGCTTTCCGCCGGATCGCTCGACGGCGTCGCCGTCCGCATCCGCCGCGTCGGCTGCGTGCCGGTGCCGCATTTCAACACCCCGGGAACGGACGCCGCGGAGGACAGCGAAGGCGTCGGAATGATTCCGGGAATGGTCCCCGACCCGTTGTTCGACGAAAACGTTCTCGTCCTCGGCGCGGGCGAAACCGGTTCGTTCTGGCTCACGGTCGAAGTGTCGCCGGACGCGAAACCCGGAAAATTCGAACTGCCCCTGCGCGCGACGTGGACGCGCGGCGACTGGCATCCCGAGGAAGGCGCGCCGGTTTCCAAAAAACTGCGCGTCAACGTGCATGACGTTCCGCTCGAACCCCGCCGCGGTTTCACTGTGACGCACTGGTTCTACGTCGACGCCCTTTTCGACCGCTACGGCACCGATTTCTCGGACAAGCGGTTCTGGGAGCTGTGCGGCGCGTACATGCGCGACATGGCCGCGCACGGGCTCAACTGCACCTACGTTCCGCTGTTCACACCGCCGCTCGACGGCGTGAAGCGCCCTTCGCAGCTGCTCGGAGTTTCGCGCGAAGCCGACGGAAAACTCCGCTTCGACTGGTCGCTCGTCCGCAAATACGTGCGGCTCATGAAAGCGAGCGGTCTCGACCATTTCGAATGGACGCATTTCTTCACGCAATGGGGCGCGAAAAACGCGATCCGCATCTATCTCGGGCACGGCGAAACGGAAGAGCCGCTTTTCCCGGCCGACACGCCCGCCGCGTCCGACGTCTACCGCGCGTTTCTCAAACGCCTGTTCCCGGAGTTCCTGCGCTTCCTGAAAAAAGAAGGAATCCTCGACGTCTCGCATTTCCACCTTTCCGACGAACCTTCCGGACCGGAGGCTCTGGCGGCCTACCGCGCCGCGCGCGCCATGCTGCGCGAACTCGCGCCGTGGATGAAGGTCATGGATGCGGAATCCGAAGTCGAATTCGCGACGCAGAGCGGTTTGACGGACGTGCCGGTGCCCAGCGTCTCCACGGCGCTCAAGTTCCTCGACGCCGGCGTCGAAAACTGCTGGTGCTACTACTGCTGCGGTCCGCGTTCGCGTTTCATCAACCGCCTGCTCGACACCCCCGCCGCGAAAATCCTGATGCACGGATTCCTGTTCTACCGCTGGCCGTTCAAGGGTTTCCTGCACTGGGGGGTGAACTACTGGTACAAACAGGGAACGCGGACGATGATCGATCCGTTCACCGTCACCGACGGCGGCGGCTGGCCCGGTTGGGCGCACGGCGACACGTTCCAGGTGTATCCGGGTGAAAACGGCCCGATCGACTCGATCCGCTGGGAGCTTTTCGGCGAAGCGCTGCAGGACTACCGCCTGCTGCAGACCCTCGGCGTCGGGCGCGACGACCCGCTCCTCGCCGAAATCCGTTCGTTCGAAGACTTTCCGAAAACCGGCGCGTGGCGCGAGCGCACGCGCAAGGCGCTCTTCGCCCGTGCGCGCTGAACGGATGCACGCGCTTCACATTCAAACGGAGCAATCCACGGAGTCGACATGATCCGTTTTGCCGTCACCGGCGGAATCGCCTGCGGAAAAAGCACGTTCGGACGCCTCCTCGCCGATTCCGGCGTGTGCGTGGCGGACACGGACGACATCGTCCGCGGACTCCACGCTCCCGGCGGGAAAGCCTCCGCCTTCGTCGCCTCGGCGTTCGGACCCGAATACATCGCCGGCGACGGCTCGACGAACAGGCCGCGCCTCGCCGATCTCGTTTTTTCCGACGACTCGGCCCGCCGCAGACTCGAAGAATTCGTCCACCCTCTCGTCCGCGGCGTTCTGCTCGAACGCATCGCTTCGGCGTCCGGTTCCTTCGCGGCCTTCGCGGCGCTCGTCCCGCTGCTCTTCCAGACCGATCTCGGGATCGACTGGGATTGCACGGTCACCGTTGAATGCGCCCCGGAGGAGCAATTGCGCCGGCTGCTTCTGCGCGGCGGCACGCTCGAACAGGCGAAAGCGCGCATCGCGGCGCAGATGAGCGCGGACGAACGCCGTGCGCGGGCGGACTTTTCTATCGAAAACGACGGCTCGCCGGCCGAACTCGCGGCGCTGACGGAGAATTTCCTTAAAAACGAACTTCCGAATTTTCAAAAGCAAACCAAGGAATATACAAAATGAACAACGACGACCGAAGCGGAGAAGAAACCTCCGGAGACGCCTCGAACGACGTGCTCGAAGTCCTGGCCCAACGCCGCGCCGCCGCGCGCCGCATGAAGGAAACGCTCGCATCGATGACAAGCTCCATGGACGAAATGAAGAGCTTTTTCGCGGCCAAACCGCAGGAACAGACGAACATGGCCGACAAAATGGCCCGCAAAACCGCGCACCGCGTCATGCGTCCGATCAAACCCGACGTCCGCCCGGATCAGAGCGCGCAGGCCGATGACGCCGCGCCCGTCGACACCGTCGCGCCGGAAACCGTGGACGAATCGGCTCCCGTGCTCAACGTCAACGATCTTCAGAGCCTCTCCTCCGAAGAACTCATCGCTCTCTGCACCGAGCAGAACCTGCTCGCCGACATCGGCCCGGTGTCTAGCAAACACGACTTCATCGCGGCGATTCTCCGCGAACATCTGCGCCGCGGCGGCTCCGTCGAATGCGAAGGCTACCTCGACAGCTGGCAGGAAGGCTTCGGCGTGTTCCACACGCTCGCCGCCGGGCTCCGTTCGACCCCGGAGGACGTCACGCTCCAGAACAGCTCAGTGCAGTCGTTTTCGCTCCGTCCGGGAGACCTCGTGCGCGTCCGCGTGCGCCCCGGCGAGCGCAGTCTGCAGAACCGCCGCGGCTTCCAGGCCGGCGACGTGATCACGGTGAACGGCACCGATCCGGCCGCCGCGCGCGGCAGACTCCCTTTCGCCAGCATCCCCGCCGAAACGCCGTCGCGTCCGATCGCAGGCACAGAGTTCAAGTTCGGCGAACGCGTGCTCGTTCCGGTCGGCGACAACATGCCGCGCCCGGCCGCGATGATCGCCTGGGCCGAAACGATCGCCGAAGCGAATCCTTCCGCCGACGTCTGGGTGGTGCTGCTCTCCGCCTCGCCGGAAACATCGGTCGTCAAACCCGCGCACGGCAACGTGCGCATCGTCTGCACCGAATTCGAAGATCTCGCCGAAAAGGCGATGCAGGTCGCGGGCAACGTCACCGAAATCGCCCGCCGCACTGCGGAAACCGCGCGCGACTCGATCGTTCTCGTGGACTCGCTCAGCGCTCTCGTGCGCGCTTACGGGCTGGCCGCCACGACGCAGCAGGGCGTTCCGTCCGACGGCATCGACGGCCGCTCGGCGGCCCGCGCCAAGCGTCTCTTCGGAGCCGGGCGCGCGCTCGCGAACGGAGGTTCGGTCACGGTCATCGCCACGATTTCGGACATCCCGATGAACGAGCGCATCGTCGCCGAGTTCACGCCCGCCGCAACGTCCACCGCGAAACTTCCGTGATGACACCCGCATTCAAAGCCCCGATCGACCTGAACGGCAGCTGGGAATTCCGTTTCGAGGAAAACAAGCCGCTCGAGGAAACGGATCCGTCGGCGTTCGAAGCCACCGACGTCATTCCCGTGCCGTGCTGTTTCGACGTGCTCCCCAAATGGTATCTCAAGCGCGGAACGGGGCTGTACCGCCGCAGGTTCGTTCTCGCCGAACCAGTCGACGACGCGACGCTCGTCGTGGACGGCATGGGCCTGCGCGGCGCGTTTTCGATCGACGGACGCGGTCTCGGCGTCCATCCCTTCCCTTACGCCCGGCTCGAGCTCCCCGCGGGACGCCTCTCGGCCGGTGAACACGTGCTGTGCGCGGCGCTCGACAACAGGTTCGACACCGCGACGATGAAACTCGCGCGCACGTTCTACGATTTCTATTTCTACGGCGGATTCTACCGCGGCGTTTCGCTTTCGCGCGATTCCCGCAGGCTGCTGGTACGCACCCGCGACTTCGCGCGCGGCCTCGTCGAGATCGAAGCCGTCGGTTTTCCGGAAAAGGATTTCGAGGCGACGCTGGTTTTCGACGGCGCGAACGAAGTCCGCGCCCCGTTGGGGAACTCGCGCGCAGAAGCGGTCGTGCCGAACCACCGCACGTGGTCGCCCGCCTCCCCCGCCCTGCACACCGTCGCCGTCGATTCCGCCGCCGGTCCGTCGGC
>JAZUJQ010000357.1:0-2981 GCA_045642845.1 Kiritimatiellia bacterium | reverse complement strand
GAAATCGCGGCGGCGCTGAAGGCGCATCAGGTGATCGTCGTGAGCGGCGAAACCGGCTCGGGCAAAACCACGCAGATTCCGCAGATATGCCTCGCCACGGGCCGCGGCGCGCACGGGCTGATCGCCTGCACGCAGCCACGCCGCATCGCCGCCGTTTCCGTGGCGGAACGCGTGAACGAAGAACTCGGGCCTGAGAACCGTCTGGTCGGCTGGCAGCACCGCTTCGCGTGCGAACGCGCGCCGGAGAACCGCATCAAATTCATGACGGACGGCATTCTGCTCGCTGAGCTCCGGTCCGATCCGCTTCTGCGCGCGTACGACACCGTGATGGTCGACGAAGCGCACGAACGCACGCTGAACATCGACTTCATCCTAGGCTGCATCAAACGCATCCTGCCGCGCCGTCCCGATCTGAAAGTGATCGTTTCGTCGGCGACGCTCGAAACGAAGGCGTTCTCGGAGTTTTTCGGCGGCGCGCCCGTCATCTCCGTGCCGGGCAGACTCCATCCCGTCGAAGTCCGCTACCGACCGATGGCGGGCGAAGATTCCGATCTTCCGGAAGCCGTGGCCGACGCCGTGGCGGAGTGTCTGGAAGACGGAACGCGCGGCGACATTCTCGTTTTTCTTTCGGGGGAACGCGACATCCGCGCGGCGCAGGAAGCGATCGACGGACGGCGTTTCGACGGCGTCGAAACCATCCCGCTCCTCGCATCGCTGCCCGCGGGCGAACAGCGCAGGGCGTTCACCCTCGCGCCGGGGCGCACGCGCGTCGTGCTCGCCACGAACGTCGCGGAGACGTCCGTCACGATTCCGGGAATCCGTTTCGTCATCGATTCCGGGCTCGCCCGCATTTCGCGCTACAACCCGCGCGCACGGGTCAAACGCCTCCACGTCGAACCGGTCTCGCAGGCGAGCGCGGCGCAGCGCAAAGGCCGCTGCGGCCGAATCGGTCCCGGCGTGTGCATCCGCCTCTACTCCGGCGAAGATCTCGCCGGACGCCCCGAGTACACCGACCCGGAAATCCGGCGCGCGTCGCTCGCGGGGGTGATGCTGTCGATGCTCGACTGGGGTCTCGGCGACATCGAGGAATTCCCCTTCCTGCAACCGCCCGCGTCGGCCGCGGTGCGCGACGCGAAGAAACAGCTCGCCATGCTCGGCGCGGTGCGCGGCGGCGCCATCACGCGCCTCGGCCGCCGCATCGCGAAACTGCCGCTCGAACCCGCGCTCTCCCGCATGCTGTTCGAGGCCGACCGCAACTCGTCGCTGCGCGACGCGCTCACCGTCGTTTCCGCGCTCGCGTGCGAAGATCCGCTCGTCCACCCGGTCGACGAACTCGAAAAAGCCCGGGCCGCCCACGCGCAGTGGCGCGACAAGGCGTCCGATTTCGCGGCCATCGTGAACCTATGGCGCGACTTCGACGACACGGGGGAATCGCGCGGCGCCCAGCGCCGCCGCTGCGAAAAGAATTTCGTTTCATACCGCAAACTCTGCGAATGGCGCGACGTGCGCGAGGAACTCGTCCGCGCCATGCGCCGAGAACGGCTCGACGTCGAATCGTCGGGCGGCGGCTACGCGGGTCTGCACAAATCGCTGCTCTGCGGCCTGCTCCCCAACATCGGGCTCTACGATCCGGAGGAACACGACTACCGCGGCGCCGGCGGCACCCGTTTCGTGATTTTCCCGGGATCGGGCCTCGCGAAGGCGAAGACGCCGCCGCAATGGGTCGTCGCCGCGGAACTGGTGGACACCTCCCGCCTGTTCGCGCGGCGCGTCGCCGAAATCGACCCGGAATGGATCGAACCGCACGCGCGCGACGTCGCCCGCTACGTTTATTCCGGCGAATCGTGGAACCCGACGACCGGCATCGCGAACACCGTGCGGCGCTGCGTGCTGTTCGGACTCACCGTGCAGGACGGAGTCCGCTGCGATCTCTCGAAGGTCGACCCGAAGCTTTCCCGAAAAATATTCATACGCGAAGGCCTCGTCGAAGGCGCGTTCCCGAAGCCCGTTCCGGCGTTCGCGAGACGCAATCTCGAAACCATCCGCGCCGCCACGGAAGAAGCGCGCAAAACGCGCGAATCGTCGGTCGAACCGCTGTTGGAAACGTTCTGCGAACGCTACGACGCCATCCTTCCGCCGGAATGCGTGAACGCACCGTCGCTGCGCGGATATCTGCGCGGCGCGCCCGAGGACGCCGCGGACGCGTGGCTCTTCGGACACCGCGCCACGGGCCGCTTCGCGGCCGCGGACGGCTAGCCCGACGGCGTGCCCGTGAACGGCGCGTCCCTGCGCGTCACGTACGTGCACGACACGGCGTCGGACGACGACGGGATCACGCTCACGCTGCGGCCCGATCAGCTGCCTCTGCTAGACTCGTTCGAAACGACACGCCTCGTGCCGGGGGCGATGCGCGCCAAAGTGCTTTACCTGCTGCGCACCCTGCCCCGGTCGTCGCTTTCGCTGCTTGCGGCCAACTGCGGGGCCGACGTCCGCGGCGGCGACACGGACGCGATGTGCGACGCCGTCCTCGCCGTGATGCCGGACGAAGGCCCGCTGCTGCCGACGCTCGTCGAAACGCTCGCGTCGGAATTCTCGCTCTACATCCCGTACGACACGTGGAGCGAAGCCGATCTGCCGCGCGAAATGCGCATGAACATACGCATAGCGGACGAACGCGGAAAAACGATCTACGCCTCGCGCGACATGGAGAACATAGCCGCGTTCCGCGAAGAGTACGAGCGGATAATCGCGGAGCATTCCGGCGCACCGGCCGGACGCAAAGCCGCGCCGCCGCCGAAACGCATCCGCGACGAATCGCTGCGCGACGCGGCCGACGCGCTGCTCGGACTGCTCGACGCCTCGCCACAGCTGCACCGGGAAACGGTGAAAGACGCCGCCGAGCAGATCGGCTTCCTGATCGCCGGAGACTTCGAGGAAAACACGCCCCCGGAGCGGCTCGCGTCGTACCCGCGCTATTTCGA
>JAZUJQ010000356.1:0-3026 GCA_045642845.1 Kiritimatiellia bacterium | reverse complement strand
GTCGCTGCCGCCGACTTCCACGCGGCAGCCGAACTCGTCGTAAAGGTGCAGGAAGTCGTAGCCCTGCATCGTCTGGTAGCAGAACTCGGTGAAGCTCATGCCGTTGGGCGAACCGAGGCGCTGCTTGACGCTCTCCTTGTTGAGCATCGTGCCCATGCGGAAGTAGCGTCCGACGTCGCGCAGGTAGGATATGAAAGTGAACTTTCCGTGCCAGTCGAGGTTGTTCACCAGACGAGCCTGGTTCGGACCGTCGCCGAACTCGATGAAACGCGAAAGGTTTTCCTTGATGCATTCGGCGTTGTGCGCGATCGTCTCGGCGCTCTGGAGCGCGCGCTCCGTCGTTTTCCCGGACGGATCGCCGATCATGCCGGTCGCGCCGCCAACGAGCACGATGACCTTGTGGCCCGCGCGCTGGTAGTGGCAGAGGTTCATGATCGCGGCGAAGTTGCCGGCCTGCAGACTGTCGGCGGACGGGTCGAAGCCGCAGTATACGGCCGTGGGGTTCTTGAGAAGTTCGTAAACTCCGGGATCCGTCCAATTGTCGAACAGACCGCGGGATTTCAATGTGTCGATGACGTGTTGCATCGCGGAATCCGTGGGTTGCTTGTGCGTTGAAACAATTTGTTTGCAGTGCAAAGTCTACCACAACGCGCGAAACGTTGCACGGAGTCCGCCGAGCCCGGCGTTCCGAAAGAATAATGGTGCATCCGAAAGGACTTGAACCTTCATGCCTCGCGGCACCAGTACCTGAAACTGGCGTGTCTGCCATTCCACCACGGATGCATCAACGGGGCGGAATAATCTCAAAACGGCGTCGCGCTGTCAATAGTCCGCTTTTTATGTTAGTATCCGCCGCATGTCCGACAAACATTCAGCATGGCGGGAGATTCTGCGGATGCTCGTGTCGCGCAACCTCAAGATACGTTACAAGGGGTCGGTGCTCGGGTTTCTGTGGTCGCTTCTGACTCCTCTTTCGATGATCTGCATCTACGCGGTTTTCGCGGGGGTGCTCGGCATGAAACGCGATCTTCTCGGCATCACCGGGACTTTCTCGTATCTGCCGTTTCTGGTTTCCGGAATCGTGACTTGGCAGTTCACGGCGGGCTGCCTTTCCGATTCGATGCATGCGATTTCAGGGAATTCCAATCTGGTCAAGAAGGTTTATTTCCCGCGCGTCATTCTGCCGCTTTCGACGGTGCTCGCCAACGCCGTCAACTTCGGCGTGTCGTTCATCGCGCTCGTGGCGTATCTGGCGATCGACGGCTCTCTCTGCCTGTCGTACGTCTGGTGGCTCGTCCCGGCGTTCGCGATGCAGCTCGCGCTGTGCTGCGGCCTCGCGATGATCGTGTCCACGGCGAACGTGTTTTTCCGCGACGTGGAGCACATAATCGGGCTCGTGCAGCTGGCGTGGTTTTTCCTTTCGCCCGTCATGTACGAGATCTCGCTTCAGCTCAAGGCCGCTTCTTCGTTCATCGGCGAGACGCTGCGCGGCATCGTCTGCCTCAATCCGATGACGGGCGTGCTGACGCTTTACCGCCGCGCGCTGCTCGGCATGGACCTCGCGCCGATCGAGATGGATCCGTCGTGGCTCTGGCTTTCCGCGGCGACGTCCGTGTCCGTGTTCGTGATCGGAGCGATCGTGCTCAAAGCCGGAGACCGCCGTTTCGGAGACGTGTTGTGATGAGTTCGGAAGATTTCGCGATAGACGTGCAGCACGTCACCAAACGGTTCCGGCTCACCGGCGGAACGTCGTTGAAACACGCGTTGATAGACCGTTTCCGCGGCCGCGACAGGCACGAGATCACGGCGCTGCAGGACGTCTCGTTCCAGGTGCGGCACGGCGAGACGCTCGGCTTCATCGGCCACAACGGCGCGGGCAAGTCGACTCTCTTTTCGATAATCGCCGGAACGATGAAGCCCACCGCGGGCAGCGTCGCCACGCACGGCACGATTTCATCGCTGCTCGAGCTGGGCGCCGGCTTCCATCCGGATCTGACTGGCCGCGAGAACGTGATGCTTTACGGCACGATCATGGGCATCCCGCGCGCGACGATGCGCAGGCGTTTCGACGATGTCGTCGATTTCGCGGGTCCCCGCGTCGCCGAATTCATCGATCAGCCCGTGCGTTTCTATTCCTCGGGAATGTTCGTGCGTCTCGGTTTCGCCGTCGCCGTGCAGGTCGATCCCGACATTCTGCTGGTGGACGAAGTCCTCGCCGTCGGCGACGCGGATTTCCAGCGCCGCTGCCTCGACAAGATGGACGAATTCCGCCGCGCCGGCAAATCGATGCTGCTCATTTCGCACGACATCGCCACGATCCGCAGGGTTTCAGACCGCATCGCGTATCTCGATCACGGAAAACTCATGGGCCTCGGCAATCCCGATGAAATCGCGGATTGCTACCGCGCTGCGGTGCTGCGCGAAAACGGGCACGGCGACATCGATCCGGATCTGCCGCTGGTTCTGCTCGAGCACCGCAACGACTGGGGCACGCACGACGTGGAGTTCACGGAAGTGTCGTTCATCGATCCCGTCACCGGCGCGGCGCTTGCGGGCGCGGTCCGCGAAGCTTCGGACCGCGTGGCGCTGCGTCTGCACTGGAAGGCGAAACGGCGCTTCGAAAACTCCGTCGTCGGCTTTTCCATCGCTGACGCCGAGACCGGTTTCCGCATATTCGGTTCGAACACCCAGATCGAGAAGGCCGGCCCCGTGACGCTCGACGGCTGCGGTTCCATCCGGCTTGATTTCGATCTGTCGAATCTTCAGGGTGGCGATTACATGCTGTCGTTCTCGATGCACGACGCCGAACACAAATGCAACTACCACCGGCTTGACAACCATCTGCTCCTGAAGGTCGACAAGAAGCGCATGTACGACGGCATCGTGACGGTGCCGTGCGCGTGGTCCGGCGTGCGGTGATTTCCATGGCCTGGTTTTCCGGCAGCGGCACGGCGCCCGATCGCGGCGCTTCGCGCGGCGGCGTGTTCTGGAGCATGTCGCGCTTTTTCGTGCCGCTCGCGATCCAG
>JAZUJQ010000355.1:0-4101 GCA_045642845.1 Kiritimatiellia bacterium | reverse complement strand
TCGGCGAAATCCGCGACAAGGAAACGGCCTCGATCGCGACCGAAGCCGCGCTCACCGGCCACCTGGTGTTCTCCACGCTCCACACCAACGACGCGCCGTCCGCCATCACCCGTATGCTCGATATCGGCGTGAAGCCGTTCCTCGTCGCATCGGCTCTGCGCGCCGTCATGGCCCAGCGTCTGGTGCGCGCGATCTGCACCGAGTGCCGCGAGGAATACGATCCGGAGGCCACGGAACTGCGTTCGCTCGGCCTCGACCCGGCCTCGTTCAACCAGCCGCTCTTCCGCGGCGCCGGCTGCGCCCGTTGCAACCGCTCCGGGTACAAAGGCCGCAAAGGCCTCTTCGAAATCTTCCGCCTGGACGATGAAATCCAGCAGATGATTTTCGACAACGCGCCTGCGCGCGAACTGCGTGCGAGAGCCCGCGCCACGGGCATGCGCACGCTGCGCGAAGACGGCATCCGCAAAGTCATCGGCGGCATCACGACCGTGTCCGAAGTGCTCCGCGTGACGATGGGCGACGAGAACTGAGTTCCCGGCGCCGGACCCTTTCAATGCAAAACCACAGGAAACACCAAAATGGTTGACGACGATTTGATGCTCCAACTGATGCAGGCGGCTCTCGACAACAACGCCTCCGACCTTCACATCGAAGTGGGCAACCCGCCCGTTCTGCGCGTCCACGGCGAACTCATGCCGCTGGACATGCCCGCCCTGGAACCCGAGGACACCGACAAACTGATGCGCTCGTTCGCCACGGAGGAGCAGATAGATTCGGTGATGAAGAACGGAGGCTCGGACTTCGGCTACGCCTTCGAGGACAAATGCCGTTTCCGCGTGAGCGTGTACAAGTGCAAAGGCAACATCGGCATCGTGCTGCGTCTCATCCCCAACCAGATGATTCCGTTCGACAAGATCGGCCTGCCGCCCGAAATCACCGAACTGCTCTACAAACCGCGCGGACTGATTCTCGTGACCGGGCCGACCGGTTCCGGCAAAACGACGACGCTCACGTCGATGCTCAATTTCATCAACGAACAGCGCGCCTGCCACATCATCACGATCGAAGACCCGATCGAGTTCTACCACAACCACAAGAAATCCACTGTGACGCAGCGCGAAATCGGCGCCGACGTGCCGTCGTTCGCGGAAGCGCTGCGCCGCGCGCTGCGCCAGGACCCGGACGTCATCCTCGTCGGTGAAATGCGCGACCTCGAGACGATGGGCGCCGCGATCACGGCCGCCGAAACCGGGCACCTCGTTTTCGCCACCCTGCACACCACCGGCGCGGCGTCGACCGTCGACCGCATCGTCGGCGCGTTCCCGACCGATCAGCAGGGCCAGGTGCGCATGCAGCTCTCGGTCGGCCTCGTGGCCGTCATCTCGCAGCTGCTGCTGCCGCGCATCGACAAACCGGGACGCGTTCCGGCGTTCGAAATCATGGTCAACACCGCGTCCACCGCGGCGATGATCCGCGACGGCAACACCCACCGCATCAACTCCGACATACAGACCGGCGCCAAGTACGGCATGCAGACGCTCGACTCGAACCTCATGCAGCTCTACACCGACGGCATCATCTCGTACGAAGAGTTCATCTCCAAGTCACGCGATCCCGAAACGCAGATGCAGAAACTCAAGGAACTTTCCGGACAGGGCTGATACACATGATTGACACGACAACCGGCAAATACGCTTCCGACACCGTGCTCGACACGGTGTACAACGCAGGCTATCTGGACGAAGACGCGTGCGACGAAATCCTCGCCGAGTGCAACAACACCGGCAAGGAGGCGCGCGACGTGATCGTCGAAAGCGAATACCTTTCGGAGGACGATCTGCTCTCCGCGCTCGCGGCGGGCAGCGGCTACAACACGGCGTCGCTCACCAACGTCGAAATCCCGCCCGAGACGCTCCGCCTCGTGCCCGGGCACATCGCGCGCATGTACAACGTCGTCCCGGTCGAATCCGGCGCGACGTCCGTGACGCTCGCGACGTTTTCCATCCCCTCCCCCGTCGCCGGCGACGAACTCTCGTTCGCCATCTCGCGCGAAATCACGTTCGTGCTCGCGCGCAAAAACGACGTGCTGGAATGCATCTCCCGCTATTACGGCGACGCGGACGAAGCGGTGCGCGATTTCATCGACGGCGCCACGTTCGAATTCGGCGACGCCGCGCTCGCCAACGAAGAGGAAACCGACGAAAAGGCCCTCTCGGCCGCGGCGGCGAAAACGCCAGTCGTCCGCTTCGTGCAGCTCGTCCTTCTCCAGGCCGTGCAGGCGCGCGCTTCGGACATCCACTTCGAACCGTTCGAAAAGGACTTCCGCATCCGCTACCGCGTCGACGGCGCGCTTTACGAAATGACGCCTCCGCCGCGCTCGCTCGCGACGCCCGTCATTTCGCGCATCAAGGTCATGAGCGGTCTGAACATCGCGGAACGCCGTCTCCCGCAGGACGGACGAATCCAGCTTCCTGTCGGAAACCGCACGATCGACCTCCGTGTGTCGTGCCTTCCGACGCAGTTCGGCGAATCGGTGGTGCTTCGTGTTCTCGACCGCTCGGTCGTGTCGCTCGACCTCGAAAACCTCGGCATGCCGGACGACATCTACCACTCCATCGGCGATCAGATCGAAAAACCGAACGGCATCGTGGTCGTGACCGGACCAACCGGTTCGGGCAAAACGACGACGCTGTATTCCTGTCTCCGCCGCATCAACAAGGAAGGCACAAAGCTCCTCACCGCCGAGGAACCCGTTGAATACGACATCGACGGTCTGGTGCAGGTCCCCATCAACCCGATACAGGGCAACACATTCCCGCTCGTGCTGCGCGCCTTCCTCCGTCAGGACCCGGACGTCATCATGGTCGGCGAAATCCGCGACCTTGAAACGGCGCAGATCGCCGTGCAGGCGTCGCTCACCGGACACTTGGTGTTCTCCACCCTCCACACCAACGACGCCGCCGGCGCCGTCACACGTCTCATCGACATGGACGTGGCGCCGTACCTCATCGCTTCGACGCTCAACGCCGTGCTCGGTCAGCGACTCGTCCGTAAAATCTGCCGCGACTGCCGCACGTCGTACGCTCCGACGCAGGATATCCTCTCCCGCCTCAATCTCACGGAAGACGAGGTCGGCGGACAGAATTTCTGTTTCGGCGCCGGATGCGCCACATGCAACAAAACCGGCTACAAAGGACGTAAAGGTCTCTACGAATTCCTTCTCGTCACCGATCCGATCCGCCAGATGATCACGGACAAACGTCCGACGCTCGCCATCCGCGAAAAAGCCCGCGAACTGGGCATGCGCACGATGCGTGAAGACGGCATCCGCAACATTCTCGACGGAACCACGACGGTCGAGGAAGTGCTGCGCTACACCTGATTCAGGAGCGCGCCATGCCGCTTCTCGAGGCCCGCGGAATATCGAAAACCTACAAACGCGCTTCGGGCGCCGAAGTGCGGGTGTTTTCCGGAATGTCGTTCTCCGTCGAGGCCGGCGAACATGTCGCCATCGTCGGACGCTCGGGCTCCGGCAAAAGCACGCTGCTCAACATTCTCGGCGGACTCGACCGCCCGGACCGCGGCTCCGGAACCGTCTTTTTCGACGGCGCGGACATCTTCACCCTCTCCGAACGCGCGCGCGCCGACATCCGCGCCGAACGCATCGGATTCGTGTTCCAGGCGTTTCACCTCATGCCGGATCTCACGATCGCCGAAAACGTCTATCTTCCGGCGATGGCGGTCCCGTCTTCGCGCCGTCCGCCCGAAAAACGGGTCGGCGAACTGCTTGAAGCGGTCGGTCTCGCGGACCGCGCCACGCACAAGCCCATGGAACTTTCCGGCGGCGAACAGCAACGCGCCTCGATCGCACGCGCGATGATGAATTCCCCCGATCTGCTGCTGGCCGACGAACCGACGGGAAATCTCGACCCCGCCACGAGCGACCGGGTGCTCGACCTGTTCTTCGATCTGGCCGGCGAACTGCCGGGCGTGCGTCCTGCCGTGGTCATGGTCACGCACGCCGACGCCGTCGCGGCGCGGTGCGGACGCATTTTCAAATTGTAGAACGCATCCGGACGATTCATGCAGTTTGCTGGAGAC
>JAZUJQ010000354.1:0-6385 GCA_045642845.1 Kiritimatiellia bacterium | reverse complement strand
GCCCAGACCTGCATTTCCGTGAACTCGGCCGTCATCCACGGCGTGCCGCGCAAAGAGACGGTGCTGAAAGACGGCGACGTTCTGTCGATCGACATCACGGTCGAATGCAACGGCTTCATCGGCGACAACGCCCGCACAGTGATCGTGGGCGGAGACGACAAAGCGAAGCCCGAGGACCTCGCGCTCGTCGCGAACACCGAACGCGCGCTGCTCGCCGGCATCGCCGCGGCGAAGGCCGGCACCCGCGTGGGCGACATTTCGCACGCCGTTGAACGCGTCGCGATCGAAAGCCGTCTGGGCGTGATCCACGAATACGTCGGGCACGGCTGCGGCAAGAACATGCACGAAGCGCCTGAAATTCCGAATTACGGACCGGCGGGACGCGGTCCGATCCTGCGCGAAGGCATGGTGCTGTGCATCGAGCCGATGTTCACTCTCGGTTCGCGCCGCATAAAAGTGCTGGACGACGACGGTTGGACCGTCGTCACGGCCGACGGCCGCAACGCCGCCCACAGCGAAATGATGATCGCCGTAACCTCGGGAGAACCCGAAATCCTCACCCCAAGACTGCCATGAACGAAACTGCACGCCAAATCGCTTCCGATCTTCTTTCCATCGGCGCGGTGTTCCTCCGCCCGGACGATCCATTCACCTGGGCCTCCGGAATCCGCAGCCCGATCTACTGCGACAACCGCCTCACCCTCACCGCCCCCGAAGTGCGCACGCACGTCGAAAACGGTCTGGTGGCGCTGATCCGCGAATTCCATCCGACCGCCGAGGTGCTGATGGGAACGTCCACCGCCGGAATCGCCCATGCCGCGATCTGCGGCCACATCATGGGAATGCCGATGGGATACGTCCGCTCCGGCAACAAGGACCACGGCCGCCAGAACCGCATCGAAGGCAAACTCGAAAAGGGGCAGAAGGTCGTCGTGGTCGAGGATCTCATTTCCACCGGCGGCAGCTGCCTCGAAGTGGTGAATGCGTTGCGTGAAGCCGGCGCCGACGTGCTCGGCGTGGTGTCGATTTTCACGTACAACCTCGCATCCGGCGTGAAACGTTTCGCCGACGCCGGAGTGACGAATCATTCCCTCAGCTGCTTCGAAGCCGTGTGCGAAGTCGCGCTCGAAAACGGTGCCATCGGAGCCGACGACATCGGACGTCTGAAAAAATTCCAGGCGTCTCCGGACAGCTGGCTGAACTGATTTCAAACCGATCTGCGCCAGGCGAAATACCTGTCCAGAACGAGCAGCGAAACGAGTTTTTCACGGAGCGGGTCGCGGAAGCGCGCGACCCATTCGTGTTCGGCTTCGTTCATCGCCGCGCAAAGGTCGGGACGCGACGAATACAACGCCAGTTTTTCCGCCAGATCGCCGCCGTCCGGCTCGATTTCGATGTAATGAACGCCCGGCACGAGCGCGCCTTCCAGAAACCAGGTTTCGAATTTCGGCCGAGGCATGACCGGAAGCGAATCCGATGCGAAGATCCACTTGAGATTCGACGCAACGTCGTTGCCTTCGATTGAAAGAATGAATTTGTGCCGCAACTGCTCCGCCACGGTCAGCGCGGGCGCCGCCCATTCCGGCCGTTTCGGTTTTTTGTCAGTGCCGCCGATGTCGAGGCCCGCATCGCCGAATCTCTTTTCGAAAAACAGTTCGCGGCCCGTCTTTCCGTCGATTTTTCCCCTGAACACCGCGGTGTCGGTTTTGTCCTCGAAACGCACCGGATCCTTCGGAAAATAAAAGTGGCGCACTTTGTTGAGGTTCAGCAAAACCGACGCCGCGTTCGAACCGTCGCACGCGATCGGCCGCGCTTTGACCAACGACGGTTCCTCCGGCACCCAGAAAACATCGCCTATCACGAGCCGGTATTCGAGCTCCGGATCGAAATACCGCAGATATTCGCGCGCATCGATCCAGTACGGCATGCCGCGGCGCGGAACGGCGCGGTCGCCGATCCGGCGCACGCGGCCGATGTTGTCCTGCGAAAGAGGACGGCGGCCCGGACATTCCGAAACTTCCGGCAAAACCCCGGGCTTCGGCAAAACGCCCGGAACAAGGCGGCAGCAATACCCGGCCCGGGAGATGATTTCATCGCGATCAGGACGCGTCTCCACGGAATCGAGCAGACGCCGCCTGCGGCCGCGGCACACGGCCGGAGGAACGCATTCGCGCAACGCCGCCCGCAAACGGTATAAAAACGTGTTGTTTTTGGCGGTGGCCATTTCAAACGGGTTCGTTCGGCGGAAGAAGTCCGCGTTTCTGCAGGCGTTTCACGTGCGCGCGCTTCATGCGGAAAAGCATGCGCTTCCAAATCAGATCGAACGGTCCGCGCGCACCGTATTTCATGTATGTGCGCCGGCGCTCCAACGCGCGATGAGCGCGCTTTTCTTCGACGGTGCGCGGATCGGCGACGCTGAGACCCGCCGCGAGAAATTTCGCGACGGGCCGGATCGAAACTTCGAAACCCTGTGCGGTGACGCCGCCGCACGGAATGCGCGCGAGCGCGACGCCTGACGGGGAAAACTCCGGGAAACCGGAACCGGACGCCTCGGCGTGGGCGATTCCAAGCACGCGGACTTTGTCGCCGAACCGTCCGGCGAGAACGTTTCGCGCGGCTTCGAGTTCTTCCAGCGTCAGATCGGGATGACGGAATCCGACGCACCACACGGCGAGCACGGATCCGGCTTTCTCGATCTCGGAAATCAGACGTTCGGAACGCCGGCGGTATTTTTCCGATATCGGCTCAAGCCCGGAAACGACGTCCGTTCCGAGGGGAAAGTCATGACGGAACTCCAGCGCCGTGGCGCGGTCCCGCACGACCCTGTGCTTTTCGCCGAACCGGTCGAACGTCGCGGCGCCGAGGTCTTCGAGCGACGACGGAGACTCGAGAAAACCGTCGAACCCGCCGGCGAGCAACGCGGCGCGGGATGAAAGAGGCGCGTTGGTGAGCCAGTCGAAAGGATATGAACGGAATTGCAACCCGGCCTTGCGCAGGGCGAGCGAC
Organism: Kiritimatiellia bacterium; assembly: GCA_045642845.1. GTDB lineage: Bacteria > Verrucomicrobiota > Kiritimatiellia > RFP12 > UBA3636 > JAZUJQ01. Next base: position 3,379 of record JAZUJQ010000354.1, on the reverse strand, counting down.
GCATTGCAGTCGTACCCCAGCGAAAAGACCAGATCGAAACTCTTTTTCACTGTTCGGCTTCGGAGTTGATTTCGACCGGCGCGGGCTCGGCGGCCTTGCGGACGGCCTCGACGTTGGCCTTGATTTCGTTGTACTTGTCGACGAGTCCGACGACTAGCACGAATGCGATGATCGCCGGGATCACGTAACCGAGATGAATGTGCAGCACCTTGGAAAGAGCGCCGGACTCGGGGATCTTGAACCCTTCGCCGGCATTCGCTTCGGCGCAGAAATTCTTCCATCCCCAGCCGAATTTACGGGTGCAGAAGAGCGCGAAAAGAAACGCTCCGATCGGCAGCAGCAGGTTGGACACGAGGAAATCCTCGATGTCCAGGAAACCGGTGTTCGGACCGAGAGGATGGACGTTGGAAAGCACGTTGAATCCGAGCGCGCACGGAAGCGAAAGCAGGAACATCAGTCCGGAACATATCGCACAGCCTTTCTGACGGTTGCAGTCGAGCATGTCCATCGTCATCGCGAGAACGTTCTCGAACACCGCAAGAACGGTCGAAAACGCGGCGAACGTCATGAACACGAAGAAGACGGTCCCCCAGAGGCGTCCCGCGGGCATGGCGTTGAAGACGTTCGGAAGCGTGACGAAAATGAGTCCGGGACCGGCGCCCGTTTCGCCGTTGTTGAAGGCGAAGCACGCCGGAAAAATGATGAGGCCCGCGACGAGCGCCACGAACGTGTCGAGCGCAGTCACGTGAACCGCTTCGCCGAGCAGAGAGCGGTCTTTCCCGATGTATGAACCGAAAATGGCCATCGATCCCACGCCGAGCGAGAGCGTGAAAAACGCCTGATTCATGGCGTTCACGCACACGCGGCCGGGACCGCCGTCGGCGTTGAGGAACTTGCCCAGGTCGGGTTTGAGATAAAAGGCGACGCCTTCCGCTCCGCCTTTGAGAAAACAGCTGTTGACCGCGAGAATGAGCATCATCGCGAGGAGCAGCACCATCATGATTTTCGTCACGCGCTCGAGTCCGCCGCGCAAGCCCATGGAAAGAATGAAAAACGCCAGAACGACCACAAGGGCCATCGCAGTGCAAAGCAGCACCGGATCGCCGAGAAGACCGTCGAAAGCCGCGGCGACGCCGGCGGAGTCAAGCCCCGAAAATCCGCCCGTGGCGAACTTCATGAAATAAACGAACATCCAGCCGCAGACCGTCGTGTAGAACATCATGAGCAGGTAATTCGCGGCAAGGCACACCGGGCCGTGCCGATCCCACAGCCGCCTGCCGGGCGCCAACGCGCGGTACATGTGCAGCGGACTCGTCTGCGCACCGCGGCCCATGGCGAATTCCATCGTCATCACGGGAATGCCGAGAACGATCAGGAAAAAGATGTAGACCAGCACGAACACCGCTCCGCCGTTGCGGCCGACGAGCCACGGAAATTTCCAGATGTTTCCGAGTCCTATCGCGCAACCCGCGGAAAGAAGAATGAAGCCGAGACGGCTGCCAAGGGTTTCCCTTTTATCGTTCATTTTGATTGTCTCCGATGACGGGGAGAATACAAAAAATGAATTTCCCGTTCAAATTCGCGGCGTCGGACGAAAGCCGGAGTGCAATCGATCGCGGTCGAGTGATTCTGTCATTCCGTTCACCTCCGAGTCCCGCGCGCGCCGAATCGGCGGTGCGAAACGCAGTATATTTTGCGGAGCGGTAGCGGCTGAGCTAACGTTTCTAGAACAACTATTCACTCTTCACTATCCACGGCTCGGTGTGAAAAATTCCGACGGCTGGCAAACATGCTCCGCTGCCGCTCCGCCGTGCTTCGCGGCTTCGCGCGCCTCACGCCCACGCGGGACGACGGCCGTGAACGGTCACTGTTTTCCCGGTGGAAGGATGGATCAGCGTCACGGCGTACGAATGCAGAGCGTGGCCGCCCGCGACCGGCGAGGCGAGTTTCGATCCGTAGAGCGCGTCTCCAGCGATCGGATGGCCGATCGATGCAAGCTGACAGCGGATCTGATGCGTCACGCCCGTTTTTATCGTCACTTCAAGCAACGTGACGCCGTCGCGGAATTCAAGCGGCTTGTAAAACGTTTCGGCGAACATCGGCCTTTCGCCGCCCGGAAGCGCGGCGCCGGAAACGCAGCGCATGCGTCCCCTGAAACTGCTCGAATGCGCGAGAAAACCGGAAACCCCGCCCGACTCGCCGACCCGGCCTTCGACAAGCGCAAGATAGGTTTTCACGGCCGTGTGTTCCGTGAATTGCGCACGGATGGCGTCGTGCGCGGCGTTCGTGCGCGCGACCAGCAGAAGGCCGGACGTGCCTCCGTCGATGCGGTGCAGAAGGCCGCACATGAGCGGATCCGGCCCGACGTCCACGCATTCCGGATAACGCGCGATCACCGCCGCCGCAAGCGACCCTTTTTCGCCCGGCGAAATGGGATGGCAGGCCATGCCGGCGGGCTTGTCGACGGCTATGAACGCCGCGTCGGAATACACGACGTCCAGCGCGGCGTCAGGTTCCGGAGAAACGACGCGATCCGCGGTTTCGGCCAGATCGCAGACCGACACTTTCAGACCTACGAACGCTTTGTCGGATTTTTTCAGGACGCGTGTCCCGGTTCTCACCGCGCCACGGACGAAGGCGTCGTTCACCAACGCGCGGGAGGATGTCCGCGCGTGCGACAGGACGACTTTGTCCAGCCGTCCGGCGTCTTCCCGCGTGCAAGTGAAAACAAATGAAATCATCGCTGAATGAAAACGGAAACGCCGATCGCAATCGAGACTCTGCAACGAAAGCGAATTCCGGTGCGCCGACGCGGTCAGATTGAGGCCGTGAGCTCGGAGATGTTCCTGAGTATCGCGGCGGCGACCGACGGTTTGTTCATCGTGTAGACGTGGATCGCACGGACGCCGTTGGCGAGAAGATCCACGATCTGATCCGTGGCGTACGCCACGCCGGCCTGTTCCATCGCCGCGGGCTTGTCGCCGAATTTGTCCACTATGGACATGAATCTGTGCGGCATGTACGAGCCGGAAAGCTTTCGCGCCCGCTCGACCTGAACGCCGTTGGTTATCGGCATGATGCCGGCGATGATCGGCACTTTTATCCCGGCTTCGCGCGCCCGCCACAGAAAACGGTAGAACAGCGCGTTGTCGAAAAACATCTGCGTCGTGAGGAAGTCCGCGCCGGCGTCGACTTTTTCCTTGAGAAAACTAAGATCGGCGTCCGCGTGCGGATTTTCCGGATGGCACTCGGGATAGCAGGCGCCGCCTATGCAGAAATCCCCCGCCGCGCGGATCGCGCGCACGAGATCGGACGCATGTTCGTAGTGATCGGGCGGAACGTTCCCTTCGAAATCCGCAGGCAGATCGCCGCGCAGGGC
>JAZUJQ010000353.1:0-1658 GCA_045642845.1 Kiritimatiellia bacterium | reverse complement strand
CGCTACGACCTTTCGTCGTTCGTGCCGGCGCTTTCCGGCCGCGTCTGGAAGTCGCTGCTCGACGATCCGGCGCGTCCGCTCTACCACCGCGCGGCCTGCGGCGTTTATCCTCCCGGAAGCGTGGTGAAGCCCGTCGTCGCGCTCGCCGCGCTCGGTTCCGGCGCGCTCACGGAATTCACGCCGTACGAATGCACGGGCTCGTACGCGATCGGAGCCCGCGTCATCCGCTGTTCGCACCGTTACGGCCACGGCGGTCCTCTGTGCGTGGCGGATTCCCTCGCCGTTTCGTGCAATCCGTTTTTCATCGACGCAGGGCTCAGAATGGGCTACGAACCCGTGCTGCGCAACGCCTACGCGGCCGTCGGTTTCGGCTCCGCGCCGGACATCGGCATCCCCGCCGGCGCGGGCAATCTGCCGTCGAGCGCATGGAAGCGTTCCCGTTTCGGCGACCGTTGGCGCGACGGCGACACCGGCAACGTCTCGATCGGCCAGGGTTTTCTTTCCGCGACCCCGCTGCAGATCGCGCGCATGGCGCTGTGCATCGCGCGCGGCGGCGAGCTCGTGGAGCCGCGCCTCGTGCGCGATCCGGGCGACGGAGAAGGTCCGCGCACGCAGCCCGCGGTGCTGTCGCGTCCGGCCTGGCGCGCCGGCGACATGGCGATCGTGCGCGAAGGCATGCTCTCCGCGGTCGAATCCGGTTACGGCACCGCTCGCCGGCTGCGTCTGCCCGGCGTCCGCGTCGCCCCGAAGACCGGCACCCCGCAATACAACGAGGGCGGCGAGCGCCGCAAGCATGCGTGGATGATCTGCTATGCGCCGGCCGAAGCTCCGCGTTACGCCGTGGCCGTGCTGTGCGAAAATTCGGATACGGGCGGCGGCTCGGCCGCCTCGGTGACGCGCGCCGTGCTGTGCGGGCTTTTCGGGATCGTCGCCGACGAGCGCGGCGAGGAGGAGGACGGCGCATGAGTTCCGATCCGGGTTACAAAGCGCTCGACGAAGAGCGCGCGAAGCGTCCGCGTCCGAACTGGGTCATGATCCTTTCGGCGGCGGCGCTGCTCGCCATCGGCGTGCTTTTCGTGCGCAGCGCGTGTTCGATCCGCACCGGCGCGGTGCATGACATCTGGAAGACCATGCTTTTCCGCTGGATCCCGCTCGGCGTGCTGGCGCACGCGTTCGTCGCGTCGCTCGACTACCGCAAATGGGTCGATTGGTCGTGGGTCGTTTACGGCGGCGCCGTCGTGCTGCTCGTGCTCGTGCTGATCCCCGGCCTCGGGACTACGAACAACATGGGGGCGCGGCGCTGGCTGTTTGGCGTGTTCCAACCCAGCGAAGCGGCGAAATTCGCGCTCGTGCCGACGCTCGCGTTTCTGCTGTCCGGCAGCACGCTTTCGCGGGAGACTTCGCGGTTCTGGGTGTCGCTGCTCGTCGCCGCCGTGCCGGCCGCTCTGGTGCTGATCCAGCCCGACCTTGGATCGATGCTGCCGTTCGCGGCGTCGACGCTCGCGATGATCTACGTGGCGGGGTGCGCCAAGCGCACGCTCTTCGCGCTGATCCTGGCGGGCGTCGTCGCCGCCGGCGCGTTCCTCGCGCTCATCATCGTGCCGGAGCGGCTGCCGCCCCGCCGCCCCGAGAAAGTCCTGGCCCTGGCGGACCGGCTC
>JAZUJQ010000352.1:0-6036 GCA_045642845.1 Kiritimatiellia bacterium | reverse complement strand
GTAGAGCGAAGGCGATCCCGTGCACGCCGAGATCTGGTAGTGGCTGAACGTGGAGTCTCCCGAGATCGAATAGCTGTGCGCCCAGAGTCCCTTGCTCCAGGTCGACGACTCGCCGCCGGCGAAAAAGATGTTCAGCGCACGGACCTTGCTGTTCAATTTGGAAACCCGGCTGATCTTCGAACTGTAGTCGGAGGTCTCCCTGATCGCCGCAATCACGTCCTTGACGAACCGCGGACCGGATACGGTGTCCGATTCGTCCGTATCGTAATAGGACCGAGGATGCTTCAGCTTGACCGGTCCGAACAGGACGTTCTGATAGTCGAGGTTCCCCTTCGAAACTTCCTTGTAATACTGACGGACCGAGCACGCGTTGCCGAACTCCGTAACGCCTTCCCCGCCATTGAGATAATTCTCCATCTTCGCCGCCGTGACGGACGAATTCTGCTGTTCCCAGAGCGAACCGTTGCCGCTTTCATCCAGAGGGAAGTCGACGAGAACCGTGCAGCCGACGATCGTGCCGGTGGTCGTGGACGACGGCGCGGACTGCCGAATCCCCATCTCGGCCAGCCGTGCGGCCTCGAGACGCGCGGCATGATTCGCCTTGAGTGTTTCCCAGTTCTTCTTCCATCCCATCCGCTCTTCCTTGGCGCGGATGCGGGTTTCGCGGTCGTCCGCATGCTTGGCGGACGTGTCGCGCTCGTGCAACGGGATCGCCGCAAGTTCGGCTTCGTGGCCCGCCTCGGCACCCACGAGGATACCGGTGCCCGCGAACGATCCGTCCGCGAGTTTGCGCTGGTACTCGTATCCGCGGAGCGAGTCGTTGTACCATACGGCATGTCCGTCCTCCGCCTCGAACCAGGCGGAGTATTCGTCGCCCTCGCCGTAGATCGGATAAGACTTTCCGCCGGCGCCCGGGAAATCGAACCATTGCGCGAACGGAGCGGCCCGGAGGGACGCCGCAACGACCAGGGAAAGAAGCAGAAGAGCGTGTTTTTTCATTTCATCCATTCCTTTCGATCAGTGGAGCACGAGCGCGCTGCCGGGTTCGCCGAGATTGTCACGCGGCGTCTGGAAACTCAGGAAATCAGCGTTCTTCACCGTCGCGTAATCCGCCGCGATCCGCGCGGCGCTGGCCTGTTCGGAGAAAATGCGGCACTCGTCGAAATCGGACGGCTCCGAGGTCCCGCCGAACGTCCCGCTGCCGACCGCTCCGCCCCATCCCGTCCACTGCGGCCAGGACCGTCTCGGCGTCTCCATGGTCTTCGAACCCGAAAGCACGCCGTCGACGTACATCGAAACGCCGGTTGCGTTCTGAACCACGTCGATCTTGCGCCACTCGTTCAGAGCCAGCCCGCTGGGAACTGGAATCGAGTCCTTCTTGCTTTGATTCGCCCATACGTACAGCGTGGCGCCGTCGGTGGCCGCCGTCGTGCCGATGCCCCAGCTGTCGGTGTTGCTCCCGTTTCGCGGACCGACGAGCGTCTGCCACGTCGTGAAAGTCCCGGTCCGGCGGATCCAGAAGGAATATGAGAATTCCGGGTCCTCCAGCGCCACGCCGCCGCTCTCCGCCGTGTAATAGATCTGGTTGATGATCGCCGCGCCTTTGTCGGTGCCGGAAACGCCGTACGCGGAACCGATCACGCCCGTCACCGCCGCGCCGGCAGGATTCAGCTGGCCCGCGCGGCCCGGCGTCGCCGAGTCGTTCGCGTTGCCGCTCACGTGGCAGACGAGTTCGTAGCCCGCCCAGACGGCCGCCGCGTTCGCGTTCGCGGTCACGGAGTCGTCTCCGTAGTACATGCGGAATCTCACCCCCTGGGCGAGCTGCGGCAGCCGGACCCAGACGAGCGATTCGCCGGACGGATTCCACGTGTCGATTTCGTGCGGATAAACCGTCTCGCCCGACGCATCCGTGAACTGGATGTCCGCGCCGGCGTTCTTCACGTCGGAATAATCGATGCGTGAAGAATTCAACCGGACAAGCGCCGGAAAACCGGAAACCGACGCGCCGCCGTAGGCGACTGTAAGTTCAATGTATTTGGCGAAACCGCCGAAGGCGCTCAACGCGCCCATCGTAAGAATCGTGCACAGCATCTTTGTCTTCATAAGATTTCTCAACCTGTTTGCGTACGTGAAAAAAACTCTCCCGAGCACCTGTCGGCAATGACGTTTTCCGCTGAAATTTCCGCGGTTTGCGTGGATTCTATCATCCGCCGCGAATTCTTACAACGAAAGCCGGACGTTTTCGTGGCGAAGCACGGACCGCAACCGACCAGCTCACCGTCAAACGCCCGGCACCACGCGCGTTGGGCAGGACGAGTATGACGACGGTGGCAAAAGCGCTGGTTGAAAAACTCCGACGGCTGGCAAACATGCTCCGCTACCGCTGCGCCGCGCTTCGCGGCGTTCAGCCGCAGACTTTCGGCGCGATGGAAATCGGGTCGATCGCGGTTGAATGCAATCGATCGCGGTCGATAAATTCCGTCATTCCGTTCAACTCCGAGTTCCGTGCGCGCCGAATCGGTGGATCGAAGTACAAACCACTCGGAGGAGCGGGAGCGCCACGGATCGGAGTTTCTTTCAAACGCCGCAAAGGCGCGGCGGATTTCAAGGTGCATTTTAAGGAAAAAGAAAAGACGGAATGAGCCGCGGCCGCATTCCGTCTTCATTTCAATCGATGATGAACCTAAGTTCTATTCGGCGATCCGGCGGTTGAAGTCGGCGCTGAGGTAATTCAGCGCACGGTACAGTTTCGCCATGCTGACGAGAGGCCCGACGACAATCAGGATTCCCAGCACACCCCATCCCCAGAATGTTCCGGCACCGCAGGAGTAGTCGATGTTTCTGGCTTTCAGATAGGATCCGGTGCGACTGTAGATGTTGTGTGTCCAGACGATGCCGGCGATGCCAAGCGTGATCGGAGCGACCAGAAACCACATGAGAATGGCGTTCATGGATTTCCGATTGTCGATGGGACGGCCTATGGTGTTCAAATCTTCCGCGATTTTGTACCACATTACATACGCCCAGATGCCGCAGGTGACGATTGAAAGGACGATGTCCAGCGCCAGACTGCGGTTTTCATTGAGACGCGGGACGAATGCTTGCATATTTTGATTCATGTTTTGAGACATTGCTTTTGTTTGTTTTGCTTGTACGGACGACGGAACTCTTGTTACGGAAATTTCGTCGGCTCATACAGTATAACTCCGAAAAAAATCAATACAAATGTTGAGCCGCAAGGCGCCGACCGCATCCGATCCGCGCACCATTACACTTGCGGCGCTCCGGATTTCCGGATCCGTCCCCGGATGAATTCCCGTTAAATTCCCAGCGACGGCAGAAATCTGGCGGCTTGTCCTGCGGAGACGCGCACGTCGCCCTCACCCGTCGGCCGCATTTCAGCAAGCGGTCTGGCCATGAATTCATCGAACAGCGCGGCTTTGGCCTTGAGTGGTTCGGAGTCGTCCCACGCGCCGCGGACGCCGGCGTCGAGATTTTTCCGGAACCAATCGAAAAACACTTCGTGCTCGCGGCGATAGAGATATTTGCACGGCTCGAACGCCGGCTGCCTGCAGTATCCGTTGACCAGATTCCGTTTGAGCGTGCTCTCGAACGCCGGAGCGACGGCGCACACTTCGTTCAAACCCGTCAGCGTCGCGTGCATCGAATAGTCGGCGTGGCAGCCCATCACGCCGGTCATGGCATCGGAAAGACCCTTGTGCGCGGCGATGATTCCGGTGACGTCTGCGTCGACGGAGCCACCGACGTCGAACCCGTGTTTGACGACGAACAGCTTCAGCACCGCCCAGTGGAAATACCGCCCCACGACAGTCTGGGCGATGTCGACCGCGTCGCGGGCGATGAAACGGTTCCCGAGATCCGCGTCGCTCAAACCGGCGATCATTTCCAGCACGTCAACGCCGTTGCGCGCGGTTTCGTGCGCGCAGGACAGCATGTACTTCCAGTGTGAAACATCCACCTCGCTCGGGTGGCGAAGACAGGCGCCCGTTTCGAAAATCCTGCTGATCGCCGTGAAGTTGTCGTTCCAGTTGTGCGAATACTTCGGACATTCGGGATCGTCCGCGCCGCGTCTGCTGTACACGCCCCAACCCACTTGATCCGTGACCGGCAGCAGCCGCTGCCAGATCGCGTTCATGCGCCGCGCGGCCTCCCCGTAGCGGTCCGCGCACATGGCTTCCGCAAGCGGCGCGATCGCGAGCCGGTCCGGGCGCCAGCTGTTGCGCGCGAAGTATTCGAGCATGAGAGTGTCGGAATGGCTCAGTTCCGGCCAAAGCACCATGCCCTTGCAGAAATCGTCCGCCGCCGCGGTTTCAAGCCGCCGCTGCGTCAGAGCGTACGGACCGCGGATGTCGTTCTCCGCCTCGAAAGCATGGAAAATGCCGACGATCCACGGAAATCCGCCGACGACGCCCCAGTTCAGGAAACTCTGTTCCGGATCGTCGTGATCGCACATGTAATCGAGGATGATCTGATGTTCCGGATCGAGTTCACGGATGAGAGTCTTGATTTCATCCGGTTTCCACCAGCCGATGAAATCCCAGGCGGCGAGCAGCTGCCTGCTGTTCGGGTATCTCTGACGTATCTTCTGCAAAGTGCGGCGGTACGTGTAGATCTTCATCTTCATGTTCCTGCCGCGTTCCTTGAAAATGAAACGCTCAGCCAGCCCGATCGTGTGGAACAGTTCCGGCCTGCCGTAGTAATTGGCGTACACGTCGGTGAGCTTCATGTAATTCTCGAGATTCTCGTCGACGCGCGGATCCCAGCACAATCCGGTCCGCTGGTTGTACCCGACGCTCTCCTGCGCGAGAAGCACCGGCTTTTTCTTCTCGAGGTACTGCACGGGCGTGCGGCTGTACCAATGGGTCATTGTGCCGAAGTCCTCGCCGTGGACGAGGCCTCTGTCGCGTGCGTACTCGAGGATCTTTTTCCGCAGCTCGCTGCGGTACTCCAACGGCCAGAAAAGCGTGCGGTCGTCGTATCCGCCGGCCGATTCAGGCGGTTTCCGCGTCGGAGACGGGTAATCGACGATGTCCGGAAACGCCCGTTGGAAAACGTCGTCCATGCCGATCCGCAGCATGAAAAAGTTCAGACGCCGCTTCATCATCCAGTCGATTTCGCGTTTCCAGTCGGAAAGCGACCAATGCTCCGCCTGATACCGGTGAAGACCCCGGTGCGCGAAATAGCGCAGCCCGCGGTAGTTGAAACGCGGGCTTTCCACGACGTTCAGCCCGCCGAGCGGCAGGCCGTCCGCCCGGCCGATGACGTCGCCGTCCCAGAAATAATGGCATCCGAGGCGCCTTTCGAAATAATCGTACACCGCGTAGACGGTGCTTCTTCCGCAGCCGCCGGCGAGAAACAGCCACGTGTTTCCGTCCCGTTCGACGCTCCTGAGCGCGTAGTCGTCGGTGCCGTACCGTATCCCGAAGGAATCGATCAGATCGTCGTCGATCGCCTTCGCCGCGAACTCGTTCACGCAGTCCGAACCTATGACCGCCAGATCGCATCCGGGCTCGTACGCGGAAACGGTCTCCGGCCTGACTCCGGTGACTTTTTCCGCCATGTCGCAAAACGCCTCGCCGGCGACTTTGTATGCGGTTTCACCGTCCGTAGGAAGCAACACCTTGAGCATTGGACTCACTCCTTGTCTGATTCGGACACGCCTTCGTTCCTCAGAAAATCGCACCGGGCCTTCGGGTTTGTGCAACGGGAGGCGAAGGCGCAGCGCGCGCGGAAAACGCACGGTTCCATGGAGCTCCATTCGCGCGGGGACGGAACGCGTCCCGGAATCGTTGCGAGATCGTTCACGGCGACGCCGGCGCGCGGAATCGCGCGCAGGAGAGCCGCCGTGTACGGATGCACCGGCGAGGCAAGCACGTCGCGGACCGGTCCGGACTCCGCCACTGCGCCGGCGTAAAGCACGGAAAGCGTGTCGGCGTACTCCGCCACGATTTCAAGGTTGTGCGTGATGAGCAGCACCGCCGTGCCGCGGGCCTTGCAGAGACCCGAGAGCAGGTC
>JAZUJQ010000351.1:0-9096 GCA_045642845.1 Kiritimatiellia bacterium | reverse complement strand
CGCGGATGTCGCGAAGGCGGCGTCTCAGGAGAAGCCGGCCGCGCCCGCTCCCGCGGCGCCGGCCCCGGCGGTGGCGAAAAAGCCCGCGGCGACCGAATCGGTCGACGGCGACGTGCTCATCGCTCCGCTCACCGGAACGTTCTACCGCGCCGACGGCATCAACGCCCCGAACATCGTCGAAGAAGGCGATTCGGTGAAGGCCGGCGCTCCCGTCTGCATCATCGAGGCGATGAAGCTCTTCAACAAGATCAAGACCGATCGTCCCGTGAAAATACTCCGCTTCCTCGCGAAGACCGGAGACACGGTGCAGAAGGGCTCGCCTTACGCTTCCGTGCGCTTCCTGTAAAAAACGCCGATGACGTAAAAAAAAACGCCGCGGGTTTCCGCGGCGTTTTTCGTGCTGCGGTGTCCAACCGCCGGCAACTGCGGGGTCTGTCCCCGCATTTTCCGTGTTGAAAAACTCCGACGGCTGTCAAACATGCTCCGCTACCGCTGCGCCGTGCTTCGCGGCGTTCAGCCGCAGATTTTCGGCGTGTTTGAAATCGAATCGATCGCGGTCGAGAGCAATCGATCGCGGTCGAACAATTCCGTCATGAGTCCCGTGCACGCCGAATCCGTGGTGCGAAGCACAGGCCATTCGGCGGAGCGGTAGCGGGAGCTTCACGGATCGGTGTTTCTTTCAAACGGAACGATGGCGCGGTTTGCGCACGTTGGGTAAGACAAGTGGGACGGGTAGGACGAGTATGACAGCGGTGGCAAGGGCGCGGGCTGCTTTGGCGCGGGTTGGTAGAAACTCCGACGGCTGGCAAACTGGCTCCGCTACCGCTCCGCCTTGCTTCGCGGCGTTCAGCCGGGGCATTTGATTGAATGAAATTTGTCATTTTCCAATCCCGTGAGCGCCGAAGCGGTGGGGCGAAGCTCGGACCATTCGGCGGAGCGGTAGCGGGAGCTTCACGGATCGGAGTTTCTTTCAAACGTTGCCACGGCGCGGGTGGCTCGTGCGCGGGGTGAAATACATGGGGGATGCGGCGTCCCGCCGCGTCACATCCGATGGCTTGTATGATGCAGAGACGCGGCGAGACGCCGCATCTCCTGCCTCAAACGATGAAAATGCGGCGAAATGCGGGGACAGGCTCCGCAGTGCGCCGTGTTGAAAAACTCCGACGGCTGTCAAACATGCTCCGCTACCGCTGCGCCGCGCTTCGCGGCGTTCAGCCGCAGACTTTCGGCGCGATTGTTTTGGACAAGATCACACAGAGGCCCGGTCCGTTCAAATCACGGATTCGGTTCGGCCGTTTCGATTCCCGAAAACGTATTTGCATCCGTGATGAGTGCGAAATCGTTCCATTTGATGTCAGATTGACGGCCGGTCGGCACGATGGCGACACGGAATCCAAGATGCTTATTCCTTATCCCCGCGTTTTCTGCGGTACTGCATGCAGGACGAACAAATCCGGCTCTCGATTCCCAAGACCCCCCGCGGCAAATGCGACGTGTTATGTTCGCATCGGAGTTTTCCTCCCCGTACACGTCCGAACACCATTCCCAGACATTGCCGAGCATGTCATAAACGCCCCATGCGTTCGGTTTTTTGCCGCCGACGGGATGGGGTCCGGCAATTCCGCCCGGATACTGCTTTTCTTTCCATGATTCGGTTTTCCAGCCAGTCCAGGGATATTCCTGTGAAGAATTGCCGCCGTACCATGCGATGGAATCAAGCGCCGGAAAATCGTTTTCACCGCGGATTTCAATGGCGGCGCCGTTCGGGAGAACGCCGATTCCGGTTCCGGCGCGGCATGCGTACTCCCATTGAGCCTCGGTGGGAAGCGAGTATTCAAAACCTTCGGGAAGCCGGCCGGCGCGCCGTTCGGCCTCCGTGAGGCGGCGGCAGAATTCGCACGCTTCATGCCAGTTGACATAATGAATGGGAAAATCGTCGCGCGTTTCTCCGCAGTACGATTCCGGCTTTGCATCCGGTGCGGCTTTCCACCATTCGCGCATGGTCTTTTGCATGCCGTCGGACCGCGGATATTTCGTTTCATCTGCAAGCATGAGCGCGGCTTGTTCGGTGAGAGTCCGCCCCATCACGGCCTTCCACTGTCCGATCGTCACTTCCGTTTCTCCGATCCAGAAACCCGGCACGGAAGCAAAACGGATGTTTTCATCGCTGAAGCGGCCCTGTTCATCGCCGCGGCTTCCGAGTTCGGCGACTGCGGCGCCACCGCTCCAGCGGAACGCCATTTTGTCCGATTCGGTTCCCGGAATCTGCACCAGCCGTCTGGCGCCGGCGACGGGGTTGTAATCGAGTTCGACGTCCATCCGGCGAATTCCGTCCCAGTCCGCGCCCGAGTTCATTACCTTCGCGGTGAAACGCAATCCGCTTTTCGACGTGGCTACAAGTTCGGAATCACCGTGCGGCGTAAAGCCGAACAGGGTGTTTTCACAGGGCTGCACTTTCACCTGCAGCGGAGGCGCGATCGGTTTCCCGTCGAGCGTGTAGGTCAAACCGGATTTGACGCGCCGGCCGTTGATCGTCGGCGTGATTTCCAGCACGGGCTTGAAGTTTTCAAGCGCGCGGCGCTTCAGCGCGAGAGCCTCTTCGTTGCGTGAGTCGATGTCGAGCGCGGCGGCCGCCTCGTCGAAGCACCGCTGCCACAGCCCGGATTCGGCGGCTTTGCGTGCGGCGGCGATTTTCACCGCCGGGGACGGGAACGCCGACCAGTCCGCGGACGGATAAACGCGGACGAGCGCGACGCGGAATCCGGCGTCGTTGCTGCGCGTCTGGGACAAACGCCAGATGAACGCCGCGGGGCGCACGTCGCGCGCCACGGCGTTCCATGCGCCTCCGCGCTGCATTTTGGCCCAGCCGCGTTCGGGCCGGGATGTGGTGTGACGCGACCACAACCATGATCCATGGAGCCGGGAATACCGGCCCCAGGCGAGTGGGGGTTCGCTCTGGTCGACCGCGTCGTCCGCGCACCATTCCCAGACGTTGCCGAGCATGTCCCTGAGCCCCCATGCGTTGGCGTTTTTCCCGCCGACCTGCCGCGGCGCCGCAAAATCTCCGGGAGTGCCGGTTCTGGCCGCCTTTTCATTGCACCATCCCGTTCCGCTGAAATTCTCGAACGAGTTTCCTCCGAACCATGCTATCGCGTTCAGCGCGGGCGCTTTGAAGTCCGATTCTATCGTGAGCGGGATTCCGTTCGGAAGAGAGGCGTCCGTTCCCGCCCTGCAGGCGTGTTCCCACTGGTCGCCTGTCGGCAACGTGTAGATGAATCCCCTCGGAAGTCGGCCTGCATCGTGTTCGATTCTGGAGAGACGTTTGCAGAACTCTTCGGCTTCGGCGGCGTTCACGAAATACATGGCGACGTCGTCGTTCAAATCTCCGCGCATGGTTTTCGGGTCGGTCCCTTTCTCGGCCAAACCGTCTTCATCGATCGCTTTCGCGGTCTGCTCGTCGAGTGACGTGCCCATGACGGATTCCCACTGGAGCTGTGTGACCTCCGTTTCCGAAAGCCAGAAACCGTCTTCGATCTCGGCGACGCGCCTTTTGCGGTCGGTCGAGGTCTGTGGGACGTTGTGTTCCTCGGCAAATTCGTCGGGTTCGTGTCCCGCTTCGTTGTCCGGACATCCCAGCGAGGCATATCCCGGAGGACACCAGCGGAAGTTCATTTGACTTGGGATTGATGTGTCAACCGAACTCTTTCCATAGATGACTGTATGATGCGTGACCATCCCGTGCGTGTGACGCCGCAGTTCCGCTTCCGTTCCGTGAAGCGTCAACGGGATGCTTCTGGTTTCGCCGGGCGCGAACGACCGACGTATCCGGATGTCGAATTCACGCCGCCCGTCCCAGTCCGCCGAGATCGGCGGGAACGATGCGACGAAAAATTTCCCGTCGCGCACGACGGCCGCGAATTCGGCGTCGCGCTTCGTTCCGGGGCGAAGGGCGAGAACCGACTGCAACTCATGCTCTCCGCCGTCCGGTGTTTTGAATTCTTTGATGTCGACGGGTTTCCCGTCGAGGCTGTAGTTGAACGCCGCCACGGGACGGTAATGGGCAAGCGCTTCGCGCATTATTTCGTTGGCTTCGGCATCGCCCGGGTTCTTCCTGTCGGCCGCGCGTGCATTGCTGATCGCATGCGTCCAGTCGCCGTCGGCGAAGCAGCTTCTGGCTCTGTCGAGCGACGGGCCTGCGGCGGCCTTCCGGCGCATAAGTTCGACCTCTGCGACTCGCCGCTCTCCGAAACCGCCTGTCTTGCGGCTGGAACCGATCGTTCGGCTGCCGACCCATTCCGAAATCCTGCTGTATACGTTAGCGGCGTTTTCGGCGTCCTTCCAGCGGTGTTCCTCGATCGCAGCGGCGAGTGAATCGAAAATCGCGCCTTCCTCGGCCAGCGCGATTTCGAGAAACGTTTCCGCGGAGCCGGAGAGGCTTTCGCAGGCCTGTGCGGTCGCGGAACGCCGGTTCGACCGCGCCAGCGTGTTGGTTCCGTGTTCATAGGCGCGGAGCGCCGCCGCGAAGTCGATGGAATTGCGTTCTTGTGTTCCGGCGGCCGAAAGCAATCCGTTTATTTTTTCTATGTCGGACGCGAGTTCCCAAGCGAACCTCCGCCGTTGACTTTCGAAATCCAATCCGGCTTTGTAGGCGCTGAGGCCCCGGCAGAGTCCGATAAAGGCGGCAATGATCGCCAGCGCGATTCCGAGCCCTTTGAGCGTTCTGACGTTCTCCGCGCGTTCGATGGCGGCGATCTGTTTCATCATGCCGGACAACGCCGCGTCCGGAACCGACTGTTCGCGAAGTTCGCGGACGGCTTCGGCTGCGCAATCGGCCTGTTTTTCTCCGATCGCCTTGTTGAACTTCAGAAAAGCGCGGCCGATCTGTTCCGAACGCTTTTTGGCCTTGTCGATCGCATCCGCGGAGCAGCGCGCGCGGTGTTCCGGCGGGACTTCGGCGCAGGCGGCGGAAAAGGCGTCGTCGAACTTTCCGTCGGCTATCGCGGAGTCCATCGCGGAAAGAAACAAGGCGTCGGCTTTGTCGATTTCCGCAATGTTCCGCTTCACCACATCGAGCAGTTTAGCGACCTCCGGGCGTTCGGGAAAGATTTTGAGCGATTTTTTCAGAAACTCCGCGGCTTCCTTGAAGGCGCCGGCGTTGATCGCCTGCGCCGACTGACCGTCCAGACGCGCGCATTCGGCGATGGACTTTTTCGCGGAGTCGGCGAGCTTGCCGGCGCGGGCGCGCATTTTCTCCGCGCGCTGTCCGCGGATCGGAAATTCCCGCGGCAGCGTTCCGTACAGTTCCTCGACTGCGTTCCAGTTTCCGGCGGCGGCCGCAGATTCGAGTTTTTCAAGAACCGCGCCGTAGGCGTTGAAAACATCGGAATCCGTGCCGCATTTGATGCAGAACGCCGTGACCGAACTCATAGTCCATCCGCATTCGGGGCAGACTTTCAGCAGACTTGCGCCGCATATCGCGCAGAACCGCGCGCCCGGAGGGTTTTCATGATTCTGGGGGCAGCGGAGCGGGGCGGATGCATCGGTTCCGCCGCCTTTGAAGAATTCCGACGGTTTTGCATCGACGACTGCGCCCGTCGTCGGTTTCGGGGCATGCACCGATTTCAGGAGCGATTGCGTTTCCGGACGCAAGACGACGGATTTTTTCACCGGCGGTGTTTTGATGTCGTCCTGAGCGCCGGCATCGAGTTCATCGTCCTTCCGCTCCGTCTGTTCCGTCTCATCCTCCCCGTGATCCGTCTGCGGGCCGTCTTCGTCATCATCAGATTCGGTCTCCGCGGTCTCTGACGTTTCGTTTTCAGACGCGGGTCCTTTCGGGGGAAAGCGTTTACCGTCCTGATCCGGATATGTGCATCCGTAGCGGTTGTAATCTTCGTTGAGGCGGTTCATCGCCTCGCATAACTTGTGGATGAAAATAAGGGGCCCGAATCCGCACAGCAGAACGCCGAAGACGTTCCATCCCCAGAACGTTTTCGCTCCGAACGCGAATCCGCAGTCGCGGGCCGTCAGTTCTTCGCCGATTCGGTTGCAGGTCCTGTGCCACCAGCACATGGAGAATATTCCCAGCGTGGGCAGCGCCAGCAAAAACACCAGAAAGCCCGGAAGCGTCTTTTTCCCGTCGCGCTTCGATGCCGCCTCGTTGAGTTCGGAAGATATGTGCGTGAGCGCGAAAAGCGGATACAGTCCGCAACTGATTGCGGAGAAGATGATCCACATTAAAAAACTGCGGTCCGTGGGGTGCTTGTGCGTAGGCGATGACATGGCGCGAAGTAATGCTGCGGTTCCGTTGTACTACAATTCCGCGTAAGCGGCTTTCGTGACGGGAGTATAGCAAAATGTTTTTGACGAGAATGGAAAAAGTTGACTTTTCCCCGTCCCGTAAATCCGTTCACTCGCGGCCGTCGATCCAGCCGGTGGCGCCGTCGGGAAGCGCGATGCGCATCCACGAACCGGCGCGTTCGAGCACGCGGTATTCCGCTCCGGCGGGAACGTCGAAGAGTTTTTTCGCCTTTTTCCACGGCGCGAAGCGTGCGATTCCGGCTTCTTTCATCAGTTCCGTGGCGGGGTTCTTCACCGCGCCGCCGTTCGCCGCGGACGGCACGGGAATGTCTTCGAGCCGGTCGTCGTCCTCTTCGCGTTCGTGCATTGCGATGTTCCACGGACCGGCTTCCAGGGTTTTGTAGGAATCGGTCGCCGTGTCGAAGACCGAAACCGTGAAACGTCCGGTCGTCAGAACCCCGCTTGTCCGCGAGAGCGGCACGATCGACTGCTCGACGCGCACGCCGGAGTCCGTGCGTTCGACGACGCGCGGCGGATAGACCTTGAACGACCCGCCCGGTTCGAACGTCGGAACGTTTGAAATCATGTCGGCGCATCGGCCCGTCAGCGTCCATGAAAAGACGAGCACGTCGCCGGGCGCGGCGTCGGCCGGTTCGATTCCGGCGTTGAATCCGAAATCGCCGACGCATCCGGTGAAATCGGCCGGCCGTCCTTCTTCGGGCAGCGCCTCCACCGTGATTTCCCGTTCCGGCGCGGTGGCTATGAAGCGTTCGAGCGTGTAGCGTTTGAGAAAACCGTTCGACGGCAGTTCGTGGTTCATCACGCCCGCGAGCGACGGGTGCAGTTTGTGCGTCGCGGGAGCGAGAAACGTGAATTCGCAGGACCAGATCTGTTTCGTCGGATCGTCGGTTTCGACGCGGCGCAGTTGCGTGACGTCCAATTCCGGAGTCTGGTCTTGCTGAAAATCCAGAAGCGACATGTTCGGCTGCGGCGTCTCGTTTTCGCCGGGTTCCAAGACGAGCGAGCAGGTGATGCACTGGCCCGCGCGGTACGTTTTCTGTTCGGGTTCGAGAACGCACGAGAGCGTCGCCGCATTCAGCGCGGCGGTCGCGAAAAGCGCCGGAACGAGCGTGAAAAAGAAACCCGTTTTCATGTTCTCATTCCCCTGGTTCCGTTGTTTCCCCGATCACCGCGGCGGCGCGGAGCGCGTCCGGCGCGGATTCGACGATCCGGTGCGACGCCGCCACGCTCGATGCGACTGCTGCGGTTGCGACGAACGCCGCAACCGCGACCGGGACGGCGGACTTTCTCGTCCGTTTGAACGTGCAGAGCGCAAGTGAAACGCACAGCAGCGTCCATGCCGCGAAAAGCGCGTCGACGCGCGTCGCGAGCGGAAGCGCGTAGTGCGGGCGCAGCGCGGTGCGCTGCCACGGAAGTTCGGCGCACTCGCCGAGCGCGACGAGCAGATTGTTTTCGGTTTCCGGCGTGGCGCCGTCCACGGCCTCGGCGGCGCGGAGCGCGACGAGCGCCTCGGCGTTGCGGCCGGCCATCAGCATGATCGACGCGGCGTTGCGCGCCAGGGCGCCGTCGCCGGGCGTTTTTTGCAACGCTTCCGCGGCGCGGTCCGCGACCGCGGAAAATTCTTCGCGCGTGCGGGCCCGTGCGGCGGCGGCGTTGAGACTGCGCCACTCGAATTCGTCCGCGCCGTCGCCGAAGGCGCACGACGCGGCGAGCAGAAGAACGAATCCGCATTTGCGGAAAAGACCGGCGATGGACGCGCGGCGGCGCGCGAAGGCGGCCTTCGCGTCGATTCCGGGACGGAACGATTCATCGAACGCGTTCTGCAGTTCGGCGGCGAGTCCGGCGGCGATTCCGGGGTCGGCGCCGTGGCGGACGAGCGCGTCGCGCACGTCGCCTGGCATCAGTCCGGGAACGTCCTCGCCGCCCCGGTCGCGGATCGCGCGGCGGATCGCATCGAGTGCGTCCTGCGGCGTTTCGGCCGTTTCGAGGCGCGCGGCGGCGCGGCCGCCGGAAAGTCCGCTGCGCAGCGCGGCGGCGACGGCGTGGCGGCGTGACCACAGCGCCACGAGGGCGAGGGCAAGCAGACAGGCCGCCGGGGGAATCGCGAACGCGGCGGGCGCTACGTGCGGGGCGGACGGAACGGAACGGGCCCATTCAAGCGCGGAAACGGTGCGCTTTCTCGGAAGCTCGGCGCCGGTTTCGGAATCGGTCCGGAAGAGCGAATCCAGATCTATGTCCGGCATCGCTTCCACGCGCAGCGGCACGGGCGCGGTGCGGATCGTTTCGTAACCGCGCGTGACGGTGTTGAAGAACGAAAGTTCGACGGGCGGGATTTCGAGCGTGCCGGCGGCGATCGGGCGGACGTGCCAGGAGAAACGCGGATGGCCGTCGACCGTCGTGCGTTCGGGTTCGCCGTAGGGGCGGAGAATTTCGGCCAGCGCGCTTTCCGCGAAAATATCCGGCGTGGAGATCGAGCGCTCGACGAGATCGCCGCGGAGATCGAGCGAGAGCGTGAGCGGATCGCCCTGGCGGCATGCGGTGGCGTCGATCGAAATCTCGGCCGAGAGCGTGGAGCCCAGTCCGCCGAAAAACGACGCCGGGCGGTTTTCGGAGGGCGGCGGAACGACCTTCACGACGAGGCCGTCGGACAGCGCCGCGATGCGCGGTGAACTGACGGGGCCGGCGTTGTCGTTCGTGGTGACGACGCATCCCCGGAACCGGACCGGCGTGAAGACGGCGTCGCCTTCCTTCTCGGCACGGAACGGAATGCGCAGCTCG
>JAZUJQ010000350.1:0-4268 GCA_045642845.1 Kiritimatiellia bacterium | reverse complement strand
CGTTCTTCCTCAACAACGGCCACACGTTTTCGTGCGTCGCCGACATCGCCTGCAACGCGGATTTCTGCGCGGAAGCGATCCAGCGCGCGGACGACGCGGCGCTGGCCGAGGCGATCCGCCGCAGCTGGGACCTGAACCGCGAACTCGATTCCGGCACGCGCCCGACGTCGCTGCTTCCGCTCACCGCGGTGCTCGACAGGCACGGCGCCGCGTACAAACTGCTCGGCGCCGGCGGCGGCGGATACATGCTCGCCATCGCGCCGGACATCGAGGCGGCGTCCCGCATCCGCGAGGAGCTTTCGGCTCATCCGCTCAACTCCCGCGCGCGTTTCGTCGCGCTTTCCCTTTCCGAAGGGCTCCAGATCACGCGTTCCTGAAAATTTCAAACCGTTCCGGCCATGTCGCACTTTTACCCAGAAATCCATCGCAGGCGCATCGACGGCGCGTTCAAGCGTCTCAAAAACGAAATCATCGTCGAAAGCGTTCCTCTCGCCGCGGAGTTCGCGGTGACGCCGGAGCCGGTGCCGTACGAAAAACGCCTGTCGCTCGAATACAAACCGATCGGGCCGGGCGGGTTCTGGGGACGCGATTTCGCGTGCGGCTGGTTCCACGTCACGGGTTCGGTGCCGAAGGAATGGAAGGGCGCGCACGTCACGCTGCGCCTTGATTTCGGCGGCGAGATCCTGCTTTTCGATCAGAAGGGCTGCCCGCTCGCGGGACTTACCGACGGTTCGGTTTTCGACGCTCACTACAACAAGGATCATTACCATTGGCTCGACCGCGCGAAGGGCGGCGAGAGGGCGGATTTCTGGTGCGACGCCGGCGCCAACGGTCTCTTCGGACTCGAACGCATGGGCGATCCGGATCTGGAGCCGGACAAGTCGCGCATCCACGGCAGGCGCGACGGCACGGTCCGTCAGCTTTCGCTGTGCAGATTCGACGTGGACAAGTGGCGTCTGTTCATCGATCTCGAGGTGATTCTTTCGCTGCTCGATGCGTTGCCCGAAAAATCCGCGCGCCGCATCAGCGTGATGCGCGCGACGAGCCGCGCGCTCGACGCGCTGCCGCCGGAGCGCGGCGGCGCCGCCGAAGTGCGCCGTCTCATCGCGGAGACGGTTTTCGCGCTCGATCCGGATCCCGCGTCCGTGCACGTCACCGCCATCGGGCACGCGCACATCGACACCGCGTGGCTGTGGCCGTTCCGGGAGACCGTCCGCAAGGTCGCGCGCACGTGGTCCAGCCAGATCGGACTGATCAAACGCTATCCGGGATACAAGTTCGGAGCGTCGCAGGCCCAGCTCTACCAGTTCTGCAAAGACAATTATCCGAAGCTTTTCGCGAAGGTCAAAAAGGCGGTCGCCGACGAAGACTGGGAAGTGCAGGGCGGCATGTGGGTCGAAGCCGACTGCAACATTCCGTCGGGCGAATCGCTCGTGCGGCAGTTTCTGCTCGGCATGCGGTTTTTCCGCGACGAGTTCGGCCGCGTTCCGAACAACCTCTGGCTGCCGGACGTCTTCGGTTATTCCGGCAACCTTCCGCAGATTCTGCGCGCGTGCGGCATCGGGTTCTTCCTCACCCAGAAACTTTCGTGGAACCGGTACAACAAATTCCCGCACAACTCGTTCGTCTGGGAAGGCATCGACGGCAGCAGGGTGGTCGTGCACTTCCCGCCCGAGGACGATTACAACTCCTACATGCTTCCCGGCGCGCTCAAGTGCCACGAAACGAACAACGGCGAGGCCGGGATCGTCGACGTGGCGGTGTCGCTCTTCGGCATCGGCGACGGCGGCGGCGGTCCGAAGGAGGAATACATCGAGCGCGGCCTGCGCTGCGCTCATCTCAACGGCTGCCCGCCCGTTTCGTTCGGCTTCGCCCAGAAGGCTCTCGACCTCATCGCCGCGCAGGAACGCGACCTCGACGTCTGGCGCGGGGAGCTTTATTTCGAGATGCACCGCGCCACGTTCACCACGCAAGCCCGCCAGAAACTGCTCAACCGCCGCGCCGAGGAAGCTCTGCGCGTTTCCGAAATGCTTTGCGCCGCGGCGTTCGCGAAGACGGGCGCGAAGTATCCGGCCGAAATGTTCCGCGACGCATGGCGCGAGACATGTCTGTGCCAGTTCCACGACGTCATTCCGGGTTCGTCGATCCACCGCGTCTACGAAGAAGCCGGCGCGAAACTCGAGACCGTGATCAAGAACGCCCGCGAGGCAGGCGCCGCCGCGGCGCGCTCGCTGCTCCGCCGCAGACGCGGCGCGATGGCGCTGTTCAATCCGTCGTCCACGGAGTTCTTCGGAGAAGTCGTGCTTCCGGACGGCTGGACCGGCGCGGCGGATGCGTCGGGCGCGCCGCTTGCGGTGCAGCGCGCGGCGGACGGCGTGCATGCGCTTGTCCGGGTGCCGCCGTGTTCGTTCGCGAATTTCGGCAGGACGGAAGGCGCGGCCGCGCCTTCCGTGAAAACCGTCAGGGCGAAGTCTTTCCCGGTCGTGCTCGAAAACGGGCGCGTCCGTTACGAAATCGACGGCCGAGGCCGCGTCGTTTCGGCGGTGGACAAACTCGCCGGGCGCGAGTTCATCCGTCGTGAAAAACCCGGAAACGTCGTTTCTCTTTACGACGATCATCCCGCGGAGTTCGATGCGTGGGATTTCGAGGAGTACGCGCGCGGCATGCAGGTCGCCGAACCGGTCGTCGAGTCGGTCGAAACGTTCGCCGGGAGAATTTCGTCCGGAGCCGTCGTGCGTTTCAAGCTCGGCGGCAGCGCGTTCGTCCAGACGTTCTCGCTCGCCGCGGATTCGGCGCGGCTGGACGTCGGGACCGAGGTCGAATGGCGTGAAAAGCACAAGCTCTGCCGCGTCGCGTTTCCGCTGGACGTCAAGGCGGACGAAGCGCGTTTCGAAATCCAGTACGGCACCATCGCCAGGGCGACGCACGACAACACCAAATGGCAGTACGCGCAGTTCGAATGCTGCGGTCACCGCTACGCGGACGTGTCGGAGGACGGTTTCGGCGTCGCGTTGCTCAACGATTGCAAGTACGGCTACCGCGCGAAGGACGGCGAACTTTCGCTCACGCTTCTGCGCGCGCCCACGGAGCCGGATCCGATCGCGGATCTCGGCGCGCACCGCTTCACGTATTCGATTCTGCCGCACGCCGGCGCGCTTTCGAGCGGCGACGATGTCGTCGCGGCCGCGGCGGAACTGAACCAGGGCGTCGAGCGTTTCGAAGGGTTCGAAGCGCCGGAGGAATCCCCGCTGCCCGTTTCGCTTTCCGGCGAAGGCGTGGAACTCGCCGTCGTGAAAAAAGCGGAGGACTCCGACGACATCGTCGTCCGTCTCGTCGAACGCCGCGGGCGTCGCGCGACCGCACGCCTGTGCGCCGTCGGCAAGGCGACCGCGGTCGAATGCCTCGCCACGGAACTCGCCGACATCGGCAAGCCGTTCGCGCTTCCCGCGGAACTCGCGTTCAAACCGTTCGAAATCAAAACGCTGCGGATTTCGTTGTGAACGTGAAGCTCCCGATACTGCTTCTTCTGCTTTTCGCCTGTTCGCGTTCGTTCGCCGAAGTCACTCCCGAGGACAAGACTTCGCTGTCGAACGCGCTGGTGACGGTGCAGCGCGTGTGTCTGAAGGCGCAGGACGAAATATACGACGAACTCAAGGCGCGGGCTCCGTCGCTCAAGCTGCGCAAGGCGCACGGGATGTCGAAGCTTTCGTCGAACGATTACCGCAATTTCATCTGGATCGTGGTGACGTGCGGCGAAAACAAGTACTGGCTGTGCATGATGCACGAGAACCTCGACCTCAAGACCGGCAATCCGCACACGCAGTACGGACGCATCAATTTCTGGCGCGACGTGCACGTGAACGATCCGCGCTACGAAGCGACGCCGCACGTGAAACACGAGGGCGAGTGGCGCTTCAGCTGGGAAAGCGCCTGGAAGAAAATGCCTGTTCTGTACATCTGGGACGACGATTACAGTCCGGAACGCGTCGTCGACCTGTTTCTTGAATTTCTCCGCGAGAGCGGCGAAACGATTTGACGTTTTTGTTAGAATCACGTTCCGCTGCCCCCGTGCGCGAACATTCGGTCGCTTCCAACCTACACTTTCAACAGGGTGCCGAATCCGTTGTGGACGGAAGCCCGCGAGGGAATCCCGAAGCCGCGGCTACGTGCCCGCCTCTGATCTCATAGGGATTGGGGGGACTCGATTATACGGCGGGGGCGGTGTTTTATTTAGGTTATAGGTTACAGTGAATAACGAATAGGTTCCA
>JAZUJQ010000349.1:0-1655 GCA_045642845.1 Kiritimatiellia bacterium | reverse complement strand
CCCGACCCGCGCGGAACTCCGCGCGCCTGCACGGGGATGCCGTTCTTCGCGGCGGTCGCGAAAAAGTGTTCGCGCAGACCGGGATGGTAGATCGGCCCCACGGCCAGCGCGCCGCCCTTGCCGAGTTCCACGTCGCCGATCGTCTTGGGATCGTCGCCGTTGACGTCTCCGGCGTGGGCGACGTCGCAGCTTATGCCGATGTCGGGATGAACCGAGAAACTCGCCAGACGCCCGCCGACGAGCCCGATTTCCTCGCACACGCTGGAAACGTAATGCACGTTGAACTTCGGCCGCACTGGCGCGGTGGCCAGACGGATGAACGCCATGCACATCGCGAACGTGCCGCAACGGTTGTCGAAGCCGCGGCCGGAAACGCGCGTTCCGGCGAGTCTGCGCCAGCCTGTGTCCGCGACGGCGGGATCCCCCACCGACACCAGCCCGGCCGCCTCTTCGTAGGATGTCGCGCCGATGTCGCAGGGCATCGCCTTCAAATCGTCGGCGGCGACGTGTTTGCGCTGTTCGGCCGACATCAGATGCGGCGGACGCGTCCCGATGACGCCGTTGACGATGCCGTTCTTCGTGAGGATGCGGATGCGCTCGGCGGCCGAAAGAGGAGCCACTATTCCGCCCAGCGGCTGGAAGTAGACGAATCCGCGCGCATCGATGAACTCGACCATGTAGCCGATTTCGTCGCCGTGACCTTCGAGCATGACCGTGCGCTTGGCGCCGACATCGAGAACGGCGTGCAGATTGCCGTGCACGTCGATCGTCGGCCGCAGCCCGGTTTCCGCTTTGATCAGGCGCCCGAGAAGCAGCGCGCCGGCGGATTCCGATCCGGTCGGAGTGGGAGTTTCGATGAGATTGCGCAGAAATTCAATGTCGTTCGGTTTCATTTCGTTCACCGTTGGTTTCGGTTCGTGCGGTGCATTCTAGCACCATTTCACGTTTTGGCTTATACTCGGCCGCATGAAACGCAAACCCGCAATCGCTCTCGTTTCGCTCGGCTGCCCCAAGAACCTCGTGGACCTGCAGGTCGTCGGCGCGCATCTTTTCGACGCCGGTTTCGACGTAGGCGTGCCGGAGGACGAGGCCGACGCCATCATCGTCAACACCTGCGCGTTCATCGCTGACGCGCGCGCAGAGGCCGAAGCGTCGATCGAAGAAGCCTGCGCGTGCAAAGCCAATCCGGAGCTGCCCTGCCGCGCCGTGATCGTCACCGGCTGCGTGCCGCAGCGCTACGGCGCCGCGCTGCTCGACGCGATTCCGGAAATCGACGCCATCGCCGGCGTGGACGATCTCGACCGCCTTCCGCAAATCGTCGCGCGGGCGCTCTCCGGCGAACGCGTGCAGGGCGTCTCCACCGCCGTTTCCAAAGCGCTTTTCGAATCACCCCACCCCGAATTTTCGCTCACCGGCGCGCCGCACGCGTACATCAAGATCGGCGAGGGATGCCGCCACGTCTGCGCGTTCTGCGCGATTCCCGGAATCCGCGGCAAACTGCGTTCGCGCACGCATGAATCGATTCTGGCGGAAGCGCGCGCGCTCCTGCAGGCGGGCAAACGCGAACTCGTGCTCGTGGCGCAGGACGTCACGAGTTACGGCGTCGACTTCAAGCCGCGCTCTTCTCTTTCCGCGCTGCTCCGCGATCTCGATGC
>JAZUJQ010000348.1:0-7725 GCA_045642845.1 Kiritimatiellia bacterium | reverse complement strand
TCCAGAGGACGTGGATGATAGAATCGACCGCTCCGGCGGTCCGTTGCGACGAGGCGCCGCTGTTTCCGTTCGCCACCGCGTTCGTGTACTACCACACGCTTGCGGAAGTGATGTGCGCGGCGCTGCAGGCGCGCGAAGCGTTCCCCGGAGTTCGGCTGCTTCTCCATCCGTCGCACGCCGCATACGTAGACGGCATGCTCGATTTCTTCGGATTCGGACATGATGACATCGTGTTAAGCGATGCGCCGGTGCGCGCCGCTTCGTGCGTCCTTGTTCCACGCTGCCACCAGCGGAGCGCCGTTCATCCGGCGGACGCTCGTTTTCTCCGCGGACAGATTGAATGCAGAATTGCGGCAGGCACGGACCGGAACGAAATGGTTTTCATTTCGCGCGGCGGCACCCCTTCCCGCCGTCTGTCAAACGAGAAGGAGCTGGAAGCGGCGTTCGCCCGACGCGGCTTCCGCATTTTCCGTTTTGAAGACATGCCGTTCGCCGAGCAGATGAAAACGGTGCGCGGAGCGCGGATCATAGCCGCAGTGCACGGTTCCGGTCTCGCCAATCTTGCGGCCGCGCGCCCTGGAACGAAAGTCGTTGAAATAATCTCGCCCGAATGGAAACGCAGCACGTTTTTCCGCCTCGCTTCCGAACTCGGACTGCAATACAATGCCGTATTCGCGCGGAAAACCCCCTGCGGAATCGAAGCACCGGTCGATGAAGCCGTCCGCGCAACGGAGTCATGATGATTTCGCGGCGCCAACCGGTCTGGGGACAGGCCCGAAAATTGGCGCGGCGTTTTTTTGCGCAGAGCGCAAGCGGCGGACATGAAACGGCGGGATCAAACGCCGGAGACGAGAAACGCTTCTACGGAACGGCGGAAGTTTTCGTCCGAGAAGTGTTCTTCCACGAACGCACTGCCTTTCCGCCCGATATCGGCGCGGCGCTCCGGATCTGCGAACAGCCGGTGCAACGCTGCGGCTGCGGCATCGACGTCCGGTTCAGGCACCGAATCCACGCCGGCGAAAGTTTCGCCAAACGCCGGTCTGCGCATCGCGCACGGAACGAGTTCCGCGCACGATGCGTTGCAGAATTCCAACGGAGCGCCGAAAGCCGTAACGACGACGGGCTTTCCCAATTGCATCGCTTCGGCTATTCCGAGTCCGAAACCCTCGCCGCGATTCAGCGACAGATATGCATCGCACGCCGCCGCGAGCGCATACAAGTCGCGCTGGGACAGATATTTCACGAAAAACGTCAATCTGTCGGCGACTCCCAGTTCTTCGGCGAGTTCACGCAAACGCTTCATGCGCGCGGGGTGTTCATCGGCGCAGTTGATTTTGAACAACAGATGCGCGGATGATTCTCCCGCGAACGCTTTTGCGAACGCACGCAGCATTCCTTCGGGATTCTTGCGTTCGTACGAACTGATGTCGAAATTCGAAAACACGATGAACCCGCCGCGTCCGAGTCCGAACATGTCGCGCGCCGCGTCGCGGACGGGCAGCCCGTCAGGCGGCCGACGCAACGGATACAGAATCTTGCGGACCGGCGTTTCCGCAGGCAGTTCGGCGCGGAAAACACCGGCGTTGAAATCCGACATGGCCGCGACTCCGGCGCCGTCCGCGAGTTCAGGATATGACTGAAGCAGACCGTGTTCCGACTCCCAGAACACGAGCCGCGAAAAACGGTCGGCCATGGACTTCGCCACCACGCCTGCGCCGAAAGCCTCCACCACGCATCCGTACCTGCGGAAATCGAACGCTCCGGCCGGCGTGATCAGGCCGGCGTAATCCGACGGATCCACGGTCGCGCCCGCACCGCCCGTGTCGAACGTCTGGAAAGGAATTCCGCACTCTTCCAGTCTTCGCGCGAAATCGCGCATCACTTTGCTGATGCTCCAGGCGTAGCGGAACGGTCCGACAAGCGTCACTCCGTCTCCGCGCGGAACCGTGGCGGCGTGCGCACGGAGATTGCGCTCCAGAATCCGCCGCATTCCCGCCACGCGGATTTTCTTCCGGACGTACGGAAGCAGCGCGCGCGGTCCCCACACGGCGAATTTCACGATCAGCGCCCGCAATGATGAAAACGGTTTCATCCGTTCGTCCCTCCGGTGAGCAGGGCCAATTCACCGCGCGCGATCGATGCGTACGAATAACGTTCGTTCACGTACGCACCGCCGCGGACGCCCTCGCTTTCGCGCAACGCCGGATTTCCGAGCAATTCCGCGACATGCGCCGCGACGGATGCGGCGTCTCCGACCGGCGCCGTCCGTACAAGCGACGGAAACACTTCACGGTAACACGGCAGATCGTAGGCGACGACGGGGCGCCCGAGCGCCATCGCCTCGGCGACGGCCATGCCCCACCCTTCCTCGTGGCTCAAAGAAACGAACACTTTCGACGAAGCGACGATCGCGTCGCGTTCCGCATCGGCCAGCGCGCCGAGAAGCGCGACCCGGTCCGCCAAACCGGCGCTGGAGAGGTCACCGCGGACTCTCGCTTCGAATTCCGGATCGGACCGGCCGACGATGCCGACGGTGACATCTCCGAAACCTTTCTTTTCAAGCTCGCGGAGCAACGGGATGAAATCCAGGATCCCTTTGCTGAAAACGACCCGGCCGCAGAACACGATGTCGAACGACCGCACCGGGGGAAGCGGCCCGTCCGTCACGGCGACGCCGCACGACTGCACGTGGATGCGTTCCGGCGGAAAACCGCATTTCCGCGTCAATTCGTCTTTCAGACCGGCGTTGTCGACCGCGATTCCGTCCGCGTGGCGGAGTTCCGCAAGGGAAAACCTCTGCTGCGAATACGAAAGAAAATTCCAGAACCTGTCGCCCGGACGGGTCTTCCAGTGCTCGATCAGATGAAAACAGCAACCGACCCAGCGCACGCGGAGTTCAGCGGCCGCGCGCCGGCACGGAAGAACGTCTGGAAAAGAATCCGTCGCCGAATACAGCACGAAATCACGGTTCCACTCGCGCGCCAGCGCGCGCAACGCCGCGTGCGCGGCGCGCGTGCGCCGCAAGTACGCCGCAAGCACACCGGCCGGACGCGGTCCGCGTTCCGTGAAAACGAAGCGCATGGAAACCGGACGTTCCGCTTCCGGCGGGAACGCTTCTAGCGCGCATTCCGGCGCGATCACGCGGACGTCGTGACCTGCGGCGGCCCAATGCACCGCGATCCGCGCCGCGCGCATGTCGGCGCCGGATTTAAGCCAGTACGAATTGAGGAAAAGCGCGATTTTCACGCCTCGGTCTTTCCGTTTACGCCGTGGAAGCGCAGGAGCGCGACAACGAGCGACACCAGATTGAACGACTCGCACAACACGCCGGGGATCGAGCCGTACGCAATGTTGTAGACGAGCCACATCAGGCTTGTCGGAAGCCACAGCATGCGCACGAGCTGGGCGTTTCCGGAAATCAGAATGACCGACTGGACCGCCATGCCCAGCGCCGGCAGCACGCACCACCATGACTCGCCGGCGAGAAAATGGTTGAACAGCGCCGAAAGAAGGCAAACGACCGTGAAAAACAGCGGACAGTAATCAAAACGCGGCGACGACGACCCGTTGCGGCGGGCGTAAATGACGTTGCGGGCCACCGCGATGACGTTGAGCGCGCAACCGGTCAGAGCTCCGAGCATGCCGAGATGCACAGCCCAGAAAACCGACCCTGCGGTCTGCCACAGCAGGATTCCCCGCGCGCTTTTCGACTGGAAACCCACCCAGCCGCAGATCATGCCGAACAGACCGATGGACTGCGCCACCGGATGCTCGAGCGCTAACGCGACGATCGAAGACCATAGATGCGAGAAGAGCTCGGCCATGACACGCTCAACGGTGGTGACCGGACGTCACGATCGAAAGGAATTCGGCGCGCGTGGCGGCGTCATCGTGGAACGAGCCCAGCACCGCCGACGTGCTCATCGTGGCGTTCTGCTTCTGAACGCCGCGCATCATCATGCAGAGGTGCTGGCATTCCATCACCACGCCGACGCCCTCGGCGCCGGTTTCATCGCGCACCGCGCGGGCTATCTCGCTGGTGAGACGCTCCTGGATCTGCAGCCTGGCCGCAAGGCAGTCGACGATGCGCGCGATTTTGCTCACGCCGAGCACCTTGCCGCGGGAAATGTAACCGACGTGGCAGTGCCCGAAAAACGGCAGAATGTGATGTTCGCACATGCTGTAGATATCGATGTCGCGCACGACGACCATGTTGTCCGAACCGGATTCGAACACGGCGTCGCCGACGACTTCGTGCGGAGTCTGCGTCATCCCGCGCGTCAGGAACTCCATGGCGCGCGCGACGCGCGACGGTGTCTTCAAAAGCCCCTCGCGGGACGGATCTTCGCCGAGTTCCTCCAGCAGACTGCGGACAAGCGCTTCGATGCGTTCTCTCTTGGCGTCTTCCATGGCGGCACCTCAGATTTCTTTGCGGACGGCGGCGGGCACGCCGAGCGCGAGCACGTGCGCCGGCAGCGGCTTGGCGACGACCGAACCCGCGCCCACGACCGTGGAAGCGCCGATCGACGCCGCATCGAGCACGGTGACATGCGCCCCGAGCCAGACGTTTTCGCCCACTTCGAGCGGACCGTGCGTGACCATTCCGTTCTGTTCGCAGAAAGGCACGTCGATCGAGAAATCGTATTCGCCGCCGGAAAGCAGGTACGAGAACGACCCGACCATCGTGCCCTTGCCGATGTGCAGCCTGTTCGACGAAAACACGATGCAGTTGGCGGACAAAGACACTTTGTCGTCCAGCGCGATGTCGCCGTTCTTGCAGTACACGATCGTGTTTTTGCCGACGTAGACGCCGTCTCCGACGTCTATTCCGGAATTTTCGGCGCCCTTGGCGTCGACCGTGCAACGATCGTCCAGCACGGCGGAACCGTGGAAACGGATTTTACCGGGATGACGGAACGTGACGTGGCGGCCGATCAGGACCTTGCCTTTGCATTCCCCGAAGAAAGGACGGTAAAGCCAGGAGCGCACCGCGATGCCGAGCGCGCCGGGCATGCCGGAAAACAGAAACGTGCAAAGTTCCATCAGGCACGCCTTCCAGCGCGGCATCGGACCGTACGTGACGTCGAAATAACGCCGCACCGCCGAACCGCCGTGCGAAATGTCCTTGAGCTTCGAGCCGCCCGAATCCGACACGCCCTCTTCACGCGGCTCTCCGCCGCGTCCGCGGAACTTCGAAGACGCGCGCGACCACATGTGCCCGGCGACGACCTTGTTGATGCGCCATGAATCGCGGAACGGATGGAACGTCGTCTTGCGCACTCCGTCCAAATCGCGCATGTAGATCGTCTCGATCGGGAATTCGACCAGCTCGCGGTCCCCGAGCGAGAGCAGCATTTCCGATTCGAATTCGAAGCGTTCGCCGGGAAGGGCGAGAAAATCCTTGAACGCGCTCGCCGGGATGCCGCGCAGTCCGGTCTGCGTGTCGGCGAAACGGCGGCCCGTGGCGCAACGGAACACGAAACGCGACCATGCGTTGCCGAAGCGGCTCTTGAACGGGGCGTCGGAACCGATGGACCGGCAACCGAGCACAAGCGCTTCCGGATGCCGCTCGAGTTCGTCCATGCAGTGCAGAATGTCATCGACGGAATGTTCTCCGTCGCCGTCGCACGTGACGCATCCCGCGGCATCCGGATGCGCGGATGAAATGTGCGCCAGCAAAGTCTTCAAAGCCCCGCCTTTGCCGCGGTTCACCTCGTGGACCAGAACCTCGACGCCGCCGAACGCCTTGCAGTCTTCGAAGAAACTTTTGCGGGCGGACGAGCTGCCGTCGTCCGCCAGAACGATCGGCGCGTCCGTTCCGCCGCGAAGCGCGCGGACGAGTTCGACGAGACGTTCGTCGGGATTGAAAGAAGGGATGGCTATGATTGTTTTCATGTCCACGGAACAACCTCCGGTCTACCTGCAAAAACACCAGACGAGTATGAAAAACAAGGAAATCGCGATGACGGCGGTCGGACTGCGCCGCACGTAACGGCGGCGGAACGCTTCGCGCTCCGGAAGCTCGAGCCCGCCGACGGAAAAATACTTGTCGAAACGGCTCATGTCCGAAAGCGAGAGATCCTCGTTTGACACGCGTCTGCGCAGTTTCGCCTTCCGCCGCGTTTCCTCCCGGATCTGCGGAATGAGACAGCTGACCGGAGAAAAAGCGCTATTGGGCTTTCTTTTCCGCCTCATCGCTCTTCGGCTCCTCCGGGTTCGGACCCGCGACCGGCGTTTCAACCGGCGTGCGCAGGGACTGGACTTCCTTGATGAACTGGTCGATGTCCTCGTAATGACGGTAAATCGACGCATAACGCACGTAAGCCACTTCGTCGAGCGCGAGCAGTTCCGACATCACGATGTCGCCGATCGCGCGGCTCGGAATTTCGGAATCGAACCGTGAATCGAGTTCTTCTATGATTTTGTCGATGACGAATTCTATCTTCTTCATCGAAACCGGGCGCTTGAGCAGCGAACGCTGGATGCCGTTCGCGAGCTTCGCCCGGCTGAACTCCTCGATGCGTCCGTCGCGCTTCACGACGAACGTGGAATCGCGCATGATCTCCTCGTACGTCGTGACCCGCCGTCCGCACTGCAGACAGCTGCGCCTGCGGCGTATCGCGAGGCCGTCGCGCACGATGCGGCTCTCCAGGACCTTGTCGTCATCGCATCCGCACGAGGGGCATTTCATCGTTTTTCCTCCGCTTCGTATCTGCTGGCGAAATGGGCTTCGCCGGGCGTCGCGATCCACTGAGGCAGCACGGCGCCGAGATCGGCCGGCTCGAACCCCGCGGAAACGAGATCACCGACCGGATGCCAGAAAAATTCCTGCCACGGCTCCCGGCTCGCGGGATCGCCCGAATCAGGCAGGCCGCGCACGTCGAGCGCGAAAACGGCGTTGAGTTCCCACGTCGTCCCGTCCCGGTTCGTGAAGTGGTGCTCCGCCATGCCGAGAAAAACGCCGGCGGTCGACTCGAGCCCGATTTCCTCGGAAATTTCGCGCTCGAGCGCACGACGCGCGCCCTCGCCCGGATCGATGTGACCGCCTGGAAGAAACGAGCGTTTCGAACCCTTCTGACGGCAGAGCAGCACGTCGCCGCCGCGCATGCAGACGCCGCGCGCGAGAACTTCGTGCGTGAGTTCGTTGAACTTTTCAGTGTGTCCGCAGCCGGATTCCGTCATTTTCAAAGTCCCCTTTCCGTGGCGACGACAAGCCGTGTTCCGTTCATTTGCCGTCCGTCTCAGGCCGACGCGTGTAACCGGGGATCACCGTGTCGACGGCCTCGGGCAGCCGGTCCGGGCAGTCGAGCGTCTTGTGAAGACCGCGCGACTCGCGGCGGAGCATCGCCGAGCGGATGATGAGCCATGCGGTGTCGGCGATGTTGCGGAGCTCGAGCACGTCCGACGTCACGAGATAATCGAAATAATACGCGCGGATTTCGCGGCGCAGATTCTCGATGCGGTGCATGGCGCGCGCGAGGCGCTTGTCCGTGCGCACGATGCCGACGTAGTCCCACATGCACGTGCGGACTTCGTCCCAGTTGTGGTTCACCACGACAAGTTCGTCCGACGGCACCGCGTCACCCGTGCTCCACGGCGGAATCGCGTCCGGCATGTGCGGCTCGTCGACGGGATGGGCGATGATCCATTCGGCGCATTTGTGCGCGCAGACGATCGCCTCGAGCAGGGAATTGGACGCGAGCCGGTTGGCTCCGTGCAAACCCG
>JAZUJQ010000347.1:0-2142 GCA_045642845.1 Kiritimatiellia bacterium | reverse complement strand
CGGAGAGTCCGCCGTTTCGGCGGTCCATTTCATGAAATAAGTTTCGACGGCGCAGTCGGGATTCACATCCAGCACGCGGGAGCGCACGACATCGGTTTTGCGTTTTCCGATCGTGGATTCCAAAGCGCACATCTGGCGGTTCAGATTGGACGGCGCCACGACGTCGAAGTCGAGCAAACCGAACGCGCCGACGCCGGCGCGGGCGAGCGCTTCAACGCACCACGAACCGACGCCTCCGAGTCCCATCACAAGCACCCGCGCGGCGCGGACGCGCGCCATGGCTTCGTCCCCGAGCAAAAGCCCGGTGCGCTGCAACGCCTCTTCACGCATCGCGAACAATCCTCGAAGCAAGGAGCGTTTCGCCGTCGGTTCCGGTCGGAGTCACGGAAAGCAACTCGCCGACGTCTTCACGCGACGATCCGGAAATCCGGCACGGCAGATACTGACTCGTCCACCCCGTCGCAACGCCGTCGTCGGAAA
The DNA here is from genome assembly GCA_045642845.1 of Kiritimatiellia bacterium. GTDB lineage: Bacteria > Verrucomicrobiota > Kiritimatiellia > RFP12 > UBA3636 > JAZUJQ01. The sequence continues at coordinate 1,662 of JAZUJQ010000347.1, read as the reverse complement.
CTTTTTCGACAAGAACCTCGACCCCGCGTCCGACGAAAGTCCCGGCGAATTCCGCCCGTTTCCTTTCACCCAAAGCGATGAGGTCGCGCGCCCGTTCGCGGCGCACGCGCACAGGCACGGCGCCGGGCATGACGGCGGCCGGAGTGCCGGGGCGTTCGCTGTACGGGAACACGTGGAGATTCGAAAACGGAAGCGACTCGATCAAATCGCGCGTCGCGGCGTAATCCGCGTCGGTTTCACCCGGAAAACCCGTTATGACGTCCGCGCCGAGACCAAGATCCGGAATCCGCGAAAGCGCATACTCCGCCACGGCGCGGTATTCCGCCGACACGTAGCGGCGGCGCATGCGCGCGAGCACCGAATCCGAACCGCTCTGCAGCGGCAGATGGAGCGTGCGGCAAAGCCGCGAACCCGGATCGGTTATCGCCGCGATGACATCGCGCTCGGTCGTGTGCGGTTCGACGGAGCTCATGCGCAGGCGCGCGAGCCCGGGAAGCGAAGACACCGCCGCGACGACGTCGCGGAACGTGCGCCCGCCTTCATGCCAGCACGCCACGTTCACCCCGGTCAGCACGAGTTCGCGGAATCCGCGCGAAAGCAGCGCGCGGCATTCGCCGAGCACGCCGTCAAACGGCCGGCTTTTCGGTTCGCCGCGCGCATCCGGAACGATGCAGTACGAACAACGGAACGAACAACCGTCCTGTATTTTCACAGGAGCGCGAGTCGTCACGTGGAGCGGTGCGGACTCCGCCACGGCGCGCATCGCGCCGTTCAGCGCGGATTCGACGGCGGACGCGACGGCGCGCGTTTCCTCCGTCGGCGGATTTTCGCTGAAAGAAACGCCTCCGCGCGCCACGACGGCGGTCGCTCCGGCGTCGAAAAGCCGTACCGCGGTTTCCACGTTCGCAGTGCACCCCGAAACCACGATGTCGCGCAGACCGGCGCGGCGCGCGCCGCGCAGAAGACGCAGGGCTTCGGTCTGCGCCGCGCCCGTGACGGCGCAGGTGTGCAGAACGAACGCATCGGCGGAACCGGCGCCGGCATCGCCGCGCGAAAACACAGAATGTCCGAGTTCGGAGAGCGCGCCGCGCACGGCCGCGCCCTCCGCGTGATTGAGGCGGCATCCCATGATCTGGAGAACGACGTTCATCGGGCCGAATCGCGGGATGCGGGAGACGTCACCCTTCGGGGGTGCCGAGAGAATCGAGAATATCAAGCACGCGCGCGCCGTTTTCAATGGCGGTCGTGCGCTTGAAAACGAGCACGGGCGTGTATTTGAGCCCCACTTTTTCGGCGATGAGCTTCTGGAAATCGACGCGGTGGTCGCGCAGCCAATCCATCAGAGCGGCGGCCTCGCGTTCGTTCGCGGCGGCGGCGGACGCCGGATCTGTGAGCAGAGAAACGGAAACGACGGCCTGATGCAGGTCGGACGACACGCGTGCATCGACGAACGAAATCCGCTCCTTGCGGACGTTCTCGCCCATGCCGACCCGGAAGAGACCCATCCCGAGCTCTTCGCGGATGCGTTCTCCGACGCGCGCCAACCGATCGTGTTTCAAAACTCAGTCCGTGATCAGAGGGTTTTCGCCTGTTCCTCGAACGCGAAGCACTCGAGAACGTCGCCTTCCTTGAAGTCGCCGAAATTGGCGAGCATGATGCCGC
>JAZUJQ010000346.1:0-10343 GCA_045642845.1 Kiritimatiellia bacterium | reverse complement strand
CCGACGAAGAAATGTCGCCGACAAGCGCGTCGGCTTCCGCGCCGACCGCACGCGTTTCGGCCAAAGCCGAATCAAGCGCGGCGGATTTCCGTGAGCCGTGCAGCAGAACCTTCGCCCCGCCGCGTGCGAGTTCGAGCGCCGCGGCACGGCCGATCCCGCGCGACGATCCAGTGACAAAAGCCGTGAGGCCGGTTAAATCAAATGAATTCATCGCAGCTGATTCTAGCACGAAACCCGGTCCGCGCGGGCGGGACGACTCCGCGCACGCTCCTTCCCGCGTTGAACCTGAAAAACGCCCGGGCATCGGCACCCTGTGTCTTTGCTCCGTCGGAGGCGGACGGATTGACAGAATTGCCCGACCGCGATCGATTGCGCCCGACCGCGATCGATTCGATTTCAAAGCCTGCGTTTGAACGCCATGAAACATAGCGGAGTATGGTTGACAGCCGTCGGAGTTTTTCAACCCGGCGCACCAGTCACCCGCGCATTTGCCACCGCCGTCCTACTCGTCATACCCGTCCTACTCGTCCCACCCAATGTGCGCAAACCGCGCCATAGCTCCGCTTGAAAGAAACTCCGATCCGTGGCGCTCTCGCTACCGCTCCGCCGAATGGCCGGTGCTTTGCATCACCGATTCGGCGTGCACTGGAATTTATCGGCTGGGACAGCTGGGACGGCTGAGACGGCTGGGACGCGGTCGCATAGGCCCCAGCAATCGGAAAATTGCAGCGATGCTCAAAACAATCACGCCAAAAGGCCGCGCCTGCGCGACAACACGCCGGTCGTCCGTTGACAACGTGCGGCACGTTCATACAATGTCGCCTCAAGAACGCGGGTTCGAACGAACCCGGTCATACGATTCCGACGCAATGGACACTCCCGTACCGGACACATCGACCACGCTTCTGCACGACGTTTCACGCGATCCAGAGTCGCCGCGCTGGGAAGAGCTAGTCGGACGCTACCGCCCCGTCGTGCATTACTACGTCGCGATTCTCCGCGCCTCAAATCCGGGACTTTCAGCAGACCGCGCACACGAGCTTGAAAACGATTCGCTCACGGAAATCGCCTCGGCGCTCCGGCAGGGAAGATTCGACCGCTCTCAGGGGCGCTTCCGCCAATTCGTCTTCGGCATCGTGCGCAACCAGATGAGAAAGGCGTTTGAATCCGCCGCGAAAGAGACGTCCGAGAATCCGTTTCTTCTGGATACCGCGCCGTACGCCTCGGACGCGCGCGACGACGAGGCCGAAGCGGAACGGCTTGAACTCGAACGCGAAGTGACGCGTCTGCTCATCGGCAGAGTTTTCGACGACGGCCGCTTTTCCGGACAATCCAAGGCGATTTTCCTCAAACTCGTCGGCGAAGAAGCGTCCGTGGACGAACTGTCCGCCTCCTACGGTGTTCCGGCGAACGCCATTTACCAGCTCAAGAAACGCGTCATCGACAGAATCCGCGACCTGCGCGCGGCGATGACGCCGCCTGGCGGCGATCTCGTGGACCTTCTCGAGGTTCTTCTCGGGCAACCGTAAGATTTAGTCGTTTCCCCGTAATATAACATGGACCGGAGGCATGTAGGTGCATCCGGATGTCCATGAACGCACCAACCGGAAAACGAAACAATCATGAAATCGCCCTTTTATCGCCGACTGGCGTTGATCCCGCTCATTGCATTCGCCGCAGGATGCGCATCGTTCGAAGAAATACGGACGCGCGCCGCCAACGGAGACCCGGCGGCGCAGTACAACGTCGGCATGACTTACGCAAAAGGCTCCGACGAAATCCTCAAAGACGTGGCCGCCGCCGAGGAATACCTGAAAAAAGCCGCGGACAACGGACACAAACACGCAAAGCGCGCGCTCTTCCTTCTTTGGATGGAAAACTCGATGCTCGAGCACGCCGACGACATCATCGCCGGTTATCCGGGCGTCGCGGAAAAAACTTTCATGTCGTGGAGCATGGACGGAGACCTGCTGAAAGTCGGACCCGATTTCGCCACGGCGCTTGTAAAGGCCGAAAAACTCGATCAGGGCGAAAAATTCACCCTGATGATGCTTAAACTTGAAAAAGACATGTTTTACAGCGGCAATCCGCATTACGCTTTAAATGAAACGAACGAGGGCGCGACGCTTTTGCGCAGAGCCAAAGAGATCGACTCCATGCTGGACAAACGAAAGGCGGAAATCGAAGATCTCCGGCAAAAACGCATATCGGAAGAATTTGTCGCCATGGGAAAGGCCGCGGTGGAACGAATAGACCGCGAAATGGTCGAGGCGATGGCCAAGCGCGAGACCGAACCTTATATGTCGTCGTATTTTGCGACCCAGGAAAAGGAAGCCAAAAACAAACTCAAGGCCGAAGTGGAACGAATAGACCGCGAAATGCGTGAAGCCCGTAACGAGCGCGGATTCAAGTGGGAATACGCCGAACGTGCGAAGAATGAGCTTGCCGCCATGGCGAATGACGCCGAGAAAAAATTCAAAACCAATGCGGAGTCGGGGCTCAAACGGGCCGAAGCGAAGGTGCGCGAACAGGCCGAGACGGCGCGCGAGCAGGCCGAAGCGTCCGCAGCGGGCGCGGCTTCGGGCGGCGGTCTGTTCGCGCAGGCCAATCGCGAAGCCTACAATGCCGTCGCGGCCTATATGGATGTCTGGCAGGGGTATTTCGGCAATTGGAAAACGTTGATCTCCGCTTTTCCGGCGCCTGATCCCAACGGAAATTCCTCCATTGAGGTGAATCCCGCGGCCCGAAGCGTATCCTTCAAAATGCGCATCGAGGTGAACGAGGAGGCGTATCGGAAATGGGCGGACGAATCATCCAAGCGTTTCTCCGAAGCCGGTTTTTCCGCGGTTGAAGACGGAAATCTCCGCATAGGCGGAAACACCTATGCCCTGACGCCCGTCCAGACAACGGCCCTTCAGAATTGGGTGGACGGTGTGGAGGGCAGCCGACGCAGAATTGTTTTCCGCGCCATGCTTCTGGATTCTAAAGGCGAAGTCGTGCGTTCTCAAGACATCGCCGAAAGGAATGCCACGCGCACGGTGAAGGAGAAAACGACGGGAAATGAATGGGGGCGGCTGGCCATGCTTGAAGGATCCGATGCGGTGGCGTTTGCCGCCGACGTCGCCGCATTGACAGGTGAAGATCCCTATGAAAAAGGCAAAGTTTACAATGTCTATACGGACGTGTGGAAAACCGGGCGTGAATTTCCTCTCAAAGACGCCCCCGATGCCATGTGCCGTTTGAAGGAATCTCCGAAAGACTGGGCCAAGGAAGTTGAATTCAAAACCGACGATGAAGGCATATTAGAGACCGTTTCCTTCGAGAAACTGACGGACGACGAAATGGCTCGCGCGGAAAGCGTCAAATGCGTTGTTCTCGACGATGGGGATGTCGAGGACGAGCGAATCGCCGCCGCAAAAGACGGATGGGGCGGACTCGAAAAAGAGGCTGGAAATGCGGTCCTTCAGATTCTGGCGGACATGGCCAAGGTACCCGGAATGAATTGCGCGCTGGGACGCCATACGGTTTCGCAATCCGCATGGAAATCCATCATGAAGAGCAGTCCCGAACACGGTAAAAACGGCGATGCCGACGGGGACGATCCCATGGTCGGCGCGGGATACAAAGATGTAGTCGAATTCATCGCGCGACTCAACGCCCATCCTGACATCGCCAATGCCGGCATCCGCTTCCGGCTGCCGAACAAAGGCGAATGGGCGAAGGCGGCGCTGGCGGGTTCGCCGGGCAAGTTCAAGGATTTCATAAGCCGCTATGGTGAAAAACCTTCGGAACAGGGCGGGTTCAACGCCTGGGGGTTCCATGACATGCTGGTTGGCTGCTGGGAACGAATTGGAAAAATCGACAAAGGGGCAAACGGCTGGACCGACGACGGCTGGTACGCCTGTTCCGGGAGTGAGGTTGAAGGCGACGAAATTCAGTTGCTCGAATGTCCCATTCGATATCGCAGCGAAAATGCCTATGTCGAAAAGAAACGTGTCGGACTTCGTCTCTGCGCCGACTGGTCCGATTCCATGAAGACGGCAGTCGAAACGGCCGTAAAACAACTGTCGAAAAAATAGAGACGTTTTTGCGCGTCTTTTGTTCTGACGCAATGTACAGCACGACACATGCGGGAAAAGAAATGCGCGACTCGCCGCCGATTGCAGGAAAATCTCCGGATTTCATTCCGGGACCCAAAACCATTCCATGTCGAATGCGACGCCGAACCCGGTTTCAGGCCGAGCCCCGTTTTTCATCGGACGCCGTTGCGTTCAACTCGCCTGACTTCGGCGATCCGACTCGACAACCTCAAAAGCGAAAACAAAATCAAACACAAACAAAATGAAAAACAAACTCACCGGATTCGCATCTCTCGGACTCGCACTTCTGGGAATCGTGGCATTCGTTGTCTGCCAAAACAGCGGATGGGGAATCGAAGGTCTCTTCGGATCCGAAAACACTTTTCTGATAGGCGTATTCGCCGCACTGTCGGTTGTCGCGGATGTAATCGTGTGCATCAAATCCTTCGTTGGAAAAAAGCCCGATTCCCAACAGTCCTGAAACCGAAATCAAACCGTCGGTCGTAACGGAACAACATTTGCAAACCGGGGACTGCGGCCGCTTGACGCGGTCCGAAAAGGAGTGATAGAGTTTCGGCAACTCATCACGAGCGTTTCTTCCGTCGGAAAACCGCCAATTGACTGAAGTGAAGAAAGACGCCTCCGGACACCGCCGTTCATGGCGCGTCCCCGGTTTGCTTTCTTCACAGGCGCTTGGCTGTGCCTTCCGACGGAGAGTCCCGAGGGCGCGCCTTTTTCTTTCCCGGACGCGCAAGCGGGAAAACCGAATGGGAAGAACACAACAGACCCATGCAAAAAGTCGGATTGAAGGAAAAGAAATGCGCGACCTGCCGTTGGTGGCAAGGGGATCGCCAGATTTCGTTCTGGGCCCAAAAGCCGTTTAAGGTCGAATGCGATGCCAAAGGCGATTGCTCGGCCGTCAAAGCCCCACGCTCGTATTCCATTTCCTGTTCCCGTTGGACGGCATGGGAAAAGTTGCCGTAAACACTAATACAAAACAAACGGCCCTCATCGGTCGGTTCAATAGAAGCACAACACTTTAAAAAGGTCCAAATGAATCTCAAAAATGTTGTTATTATTTCCGTTGTAATTGTCGTGATAGTTTTGATGTTTTTGATACTTTCTTGTGTACGAAAACCTCCGATGGAGGATTCGGGACTTACGCCCGAAGAAATCAAAGAGTATATTTCGCAGGAGTAGAAATGAGTAGGAAGATTTACTGGTGGGTTGTCGTTATCTGCATTTTCTGTCTTTTGTTGAAGTGTGTGCTTTGGTTGGCACACAAAGACCTATCGGGACATACAGGAGGCGGCGCGAGTAACGATATTGAACGGATTGCAAAAGACTGGAGCCAAACGCAAGGAAAGTTAACGGTTTTGAGAATTTTTGGAACGACAACGCACTGGGCGAAAGATGAATCATGGTGGGGAAACGACGCCAGAGTTGCGTATGTACACGATGGAAGCGCGGATATTGTCGTCGATTTAACAAAAGCCAAAGTTCAGCTTGTTAAAGAATCGGGAACAACCAATCTTCTGGTTTCTCTTCCAGACCCAGAACTTGATTTTTCGACCGTTGGAATTGATCCCGGGAAGATGCATCGAGTCCTCTCCGTAACATCATCACGATTTAGGTCGGATGAAGTGAAAGACAATTTGGACAGAATTTGTCGACAGAAAAACGAAGAAAAACAAAAGGATCTGTTTTCATCCATTGATATGGGAGCCGCAAAAGTACAAGCCAGCAAAGTCTTGCTGAATCTTTATAAACAAGTTCTAGAAGGCATGGTCAAGGTCGAAGTGAAATTTCAGGAAACTGAGAGATCTGATTCGCATCATGGAGATTTGGCCACAGCGGAAACCGATGTTAAAGAAGGAGCGGTGCAATGAAAAAGATGACGACAGTTCTGAAAATGGCGGCCAAGTTATTTTCGAGGATTCCCGCCCCCATTGCCATATTGTCAGTGCTCGTCATAGTGGTCCTTGTTTTTGCGAACCCATTTTTCACCGTTAGGGATTTGTGTTCCAATCTTTTCCGGAATACGGTTACCGAAAGCGGAAGCAGTCTTATTAAAGACATTAAAGCGATGGGGCTGTTCAAACCTACAAAGCGATATGTAGGAGGTTTTTTGGAATTGCCGAGCAATATTCCAAGACACGCCAAACTCCGGAATCGTTTCAATGTCACCTATCAATGGGAGGGCAGTGCGGAGTTCTCCGTGGATTTTGAAAAGATCCAGGTCGAAAAAGTGTCAACGAACAGTATTGTGTTGCATATGCCAAAAATTGAAATTGACAACTACCGTGTTAATTCTTTCACGAACGAGGGAGAACGGCTTGTAATTCGTAATGGCGACAAGCATGAGACGGATCGAATCCTCAACTCAATTGATCCCATTGTTCGAAAGACGATGGAGAGGATGTTGGACACGGAGGATAACAGGGAGGCGGCTCGACTGCAGACGGAACAACTGTTGCAGGCGATTATTCACGTTGCATCGAATATGGATGTTGAATTTGACTGGGGCGAAAGGGCGGTGGAGAAAAAATGAACAACAAGAATTTCCAGAAAAGTTTCTGAGGTTGCTCGTAAAGGTTCTTGGAAGCCCCGGTTGGTCTTCCCGCTTTCGTTCTTCCTTGAATTCTGGCGCTGATGCGTGTCTAACGAAGTTCATTTCAGAAATGAGTGAAGAACTTGCACTGAGGATGGGAATGTTTCATTATTCGGAGTATTACACATTTGATCATGTGTTTTACAAAGAAAATGATCGTATTGCCGAGGGTATCCTGCCATTTGAAACAAGTATTGTGAAGGGAACTTGGCTTAAGCATATCCGTGTCGCGTTTGAACATGAAAATCGTTTGGGGTTGTTGAAATATGATTTTGAAAAGAACAATTGGATTCAACTTGATTGTCTGAACAAGTTTCAGTAGAGAATTTCGCAATATGTCATTCTCTCTTCTTTCCCGACAAACCGCACTCCACGAACGCATCCGGACCAGGGCCGTCGAGCTCGGGTTCGATGCCGGGCGGATTTGTCCTGTATATGACGGCGTCGTGGACGCGGAAGGATATCTGGCGACAAATCCCAAGGTGATGTGGATTCTCAAGGAACCGTACGACGATTGGGATGAAAACGGCGCTCCCTGCGGAGGCGGGTGGACGATGTTCAAGGACTTCGGCGTCGGCGCCGATTTGGCGAAAGCGGTGAATCGGACGGCCGCCCTGCGGAACGTCGCGTATGCATCGTACGCGTTGCAAAACGGCATTTCCTCGTACGCCGACCTTCCCTGGATCTCGGAACGCCCGGAAGTCGCGGAATCCCTTCTGCGGACCGCTTTCGTGAATGTGAGCAAGATGCCGGCGCTTCCGTCAACGGACGAATCCCGCCTTGGACGCAGATACGAGGATTGGAAAGACATTCTCTTCGATCAAATCAACCTCTACGATCCAAACGTGATCGTATTCGGAAACACGTTCCACCGCTTCGCTCCGGACATAGGGCTGTCTCCCGCCGAGCCGAAGAAAAACGTCCGGATCGGCGGTTCGTCCGTGGATGTCCACGAATGGCGCGGCAAGCGCCTTCTTTGGGCGCCCCACCCCGCCGCGCACATTCCTCCGGCGGAATGGGTTGATTCCGTATTGGCCGCGGTCCGGAATCCCTAGAACGCCGGATCGATCAATCATCGAGCCAGCGGATGATGCGCCCGGTGGAGAAATCGATGATTTTGCCGCGGCTGTGTTCCGCGATGGAAACGTCAGGCCCCAAAGCCGCCTTATCCAGAACGATCACGCTCATGGAGCCGGCTCGCACCGAAAGCTTCGCGCCGCCGGACGGGGCGGTGACGGGGCCGCGGATCAGCGCTTGGCCGACGGACAGATCGTCCGCCTTAATGACGCCGCCTTTTTCAGTAAGATCGATCGGTATGGAAAAGGTTTCGTCACGCAAAGGATACGGATCATGCGCCAGGATTTCTTCCAGGCATCCGTCGAATCGGGAACTCCGTTCCTTCATCCGGAGAAAGGCGTCGTCGATGGCGGTCTGCAGATCCTTCGTGGGCCGGGAGAAAAGAATGCGTCCGCCGTCCAGAATGATTTTGGAGGGACGGACGCCGCTCTCCTCCATGTCGGCCACTGAAAACGTCTGCCCTTCGCGCAGCGTCAACTCTTCGCCGTCAACGGCGGAGACAAGTCCGTTTGTCAGATCCGCCGCGTGAGCGAACGCGCTTTGGACAAGCCGCTCGCGATCATCTTCGTGCGTCCGGTTCCGACACCACCTGACCGTCAGCGCCGAAAACGCGCCGAAGACCGACGCGACCGCGAGCACGATGCACGCAGCCTTGAAAACGCGATGCATGAGACAACGGCGGCGCAGCGCGCGGCCGATCCGTTCGAGTCCGGCTTTCACGTCGTCAAGCGAAGGCCGCGCGGTCGGATCGGCGACGAGAATCGACCGGAAAAAAGGACGCCAGGCGCGCGCGACGCGCGGCACGAAGTCCGCCGGCAGCGAGCCGCCGGGAAGAGGAAGTCCTCCCGTGAGAGCACGGTAGAGAATCAAGCCGACCGCATGGATATCCGTGGCGAGAGACGCTTCTTTTCCGGCCTTCTGTTCCGGAGCGGCCCAAAGCCATGTTCCGGGCGCGGTTCCCGGAAGGGTGAAATCCGTGGTGTCGGGACCGATGGATCTGGCGATGCCGAAATCCGTCACTCGCACATGACCGTCGGGTCCGAAAAGAAGGTTCGACGGCTTGAGATCGCGGTGCACGATCGGCGGCTCGTGTCCGTGCAACGCGGAAAGAGCCTCGACAAGCTCCCCGCCGAGGCGCAGAACGGACGATTCCGGAAGCGTGTGCCCGTCATCCAGCAAATCGGCGAGAGAAAGCGGCACGGGGTCCGGCGCCTGCGCGCCTCGCCCGCCGCAGGAAAAATCACGTCCTGTCCATTCCCGCCAAACGCGAGCCCGGTCGCCGGGTGCGAGAATCTCCGCCTCGAGCGCCAGAAACAGCAGGCCCGTCGCACGGTCCTCCCCCGAATGCAGAACCGGAACGACGCCGGGCGCCCGCAACGCGCCGAGAAGGCGGCCTTCCCGGAGAAAACGCGACCGCACGGAATCAGTGGCGCGGTCTTTGAGAATCTTGAGCGCGACAACCCTTCCGAGGCTTTTCTCGCCGGCGAGAACCACGCGCCCCATTCCGCCCTCGCCGAGAGTCCGGAGAATCTCGTAGCCGTCCCCGAAGGCATCCCCGGGGCCGGGGAAGCGCTCAGGTTCGTTGATTGGCGCGGATTCACTCATGTTCCGATTTCACCGGCCCGCCTTTCGCCAGTGTTTTTCCATCCCGAGGGGAAAATCGTGCAGACGGAAATTGCGCAGACCGGGGCCCGTCAGCACGATCGAATTGCGGTAGTAAAGGCAGATCCACGGCACCTCTTCGCGCACGATCTCCTGCATGCGGGCGAGCAGTTCCGCGCGCCGGGCCGGATCGCGCTCGGAATTGGCGCTTTTGAAAAGTCCGTCGAATTCCGCATTCGAGAAATTCGAACGGTTCGGACCGGGCGAAGCGTTTTCGCTTGTGAACAGCTGCAGAAAGTTGAGCGCGTCCGGATCGTCGGCCACCCACCCCACCATGAACATCTGCGCCTCGCGGTTCCCCACTTTGCGGAGTCATAGACGTCGATGATTCCCGAAACGGCGGATATCGGGAGAAGAAGCCCCGTTTTTTTGAATTCATTGCCGCCGTAGAAAATATGCTCGATATAAACGTCAATATCCGAAAGTCCGGCCGCCGAATTCAGGAAAATATTTTCCACGGTGCTGACTGTCTTCGACTTCACGATTTTACAGTTGAACCTGTTTTCGACTTCCCTGAAACGCTGCATGGCGGCATCGCCGAATGCCGTATTTTTTATGTACGATAAGAATGTTTCGGCGTTCGGATCTATATCCGCGCTGAAATAATATGTTTTTCCCTGGAGATCGGTCAATCCCTGATCGTTCGCTTCCCATTCAGGTATCGTCTCGGTCTGCTCTTTTTGATCGCATGAGCAGGTTATGAGGAAAAGGATACTGAAAACGATAACAAAAAAGATGGCTGATTTCCTTTTCATAATGGTTCCTCCGTTAAAGGTTTATGGGGATCAGAATCAATTGTATTTTAATTGTATTTTCCGAGTTTGTGTGCCAGATCGGAGATGATTCTGAAATTTTCAAGGGATACGGAATTGGGAATCGAATGGTCGGACGAGAAAATATAGCCGCCGTTTTCC
>JAZUJQ010000345.1:0-10625 GCA_045642845.1 Kiritimatiellia bacterium | reverse complement strand
CGCGCTCCAGGAGAGACGCTCGGAGTTCTGCGACATCTCGAGACCGGAAACGGACACGCCGCCGGCGTTGGACGCCTTGCCCGGGCTGTAGAGGATCTTCGCCTTGAGGAACTGCTCGATCGCATCGAGCGTGGAAGGCATGTTGGCGCCTTCGCCGACGAGTTTGCAGCCGTTCTTGAGCAGCGTGGCGGCGTCGGAACCGTCGAGCTCGTTCTGGCGGGCGCACGGGAACGCGCAGTCCACGGGAACGACCCAGGGGCGGCCCTTGGCGGAGAACTGCGCCTTCGGGAACTTCTTCGCGTACTCGGTGAGTTCGCCGCGTTTGACCTGCTTGAGTTCCTTGACGAACTCGAGCTTGTCCTGCGTGATGCCGTCCTTGTCGTAGATCCAGCCGGAGCGGTCGGAGAGCGTGACGGGCTTGGCGCCGAGCTGAATGAGCTTCTCGCACGCGTACTGCGCCACGTTTCCGGAACCGGAGATCGAGCAGACCTTGCCTTCGAGGCCGTCGCCCTTCACCGCGAGCATGTTCTGCGCGAAATAGACGTCGCCGTAGCCCGTCGCCTCGGGACGCACGAGCGAACCGCCGAACGTCAGGCCCTTGCCGGTAAGCACGCCGGTGAACTCGTTCACGATGCGCTTGTACTGGCCGATCATGTACCCGACCTCGCGCCCGCCGACGCCCATGTCGCCGGCCGGGACGTCGGTGTCCGCGCCGATGTGGCGGTAGAGCTCGGTCATGAAGCACTGGCAGAAACGCATGACCTCGGCGTCGCTGCAGCCGCGCGGAGCGAAATCGGCGCCGCCCTTGCCGCCGCCCATGGGCAGCGTGGTGAGCGAGTTCTTGAAGACCTGCTCGAAACCGAGGAACTTGAGGATCGACAGGTTGACGGAAGCGTCGAAACGGATGCCGCCCTTGTACGGACCGATGGCCGAGTTGTACTGCACGCGGTAGCCGCGGTTGATGCGGCGGTTGCCGGCGTCGTCGGTCCACGGCACGCGGAACATGATGACGCGTTCCGGCTCGACGAGACGCTCGAGCACGCAGTTCTGTTCGTATTTCTTCTCGGCCTTGAGAACGGGCGCGAGCGTGTTGAGGACCTCCGTGACGGCCTGGATGAACTCCGGTTCGTTCGGATTTTTCGCCTTTACGTCGGCGAGGACTTTCTGTGCGTAGTTCATGTGTACCCTTTCTGGGTTGAAAATCAGATCTTCCAGCCGCCGAGGCCGAACGCGCGGCAGACCTCGGAAACCAGCACCGCGAGAATGAGAATCGGCGCGATGTACTTGACCATCACGTTGTAGAGACCGCGGGAAACGAACTTGGTTTCGCCCTGCAGCACTTCGTTTTCGATCGCCTTCGTGCCGATCACCCAGCCGACGAAAATGCACGTGACGAGAGCGACCACGGGCATGAGGGCGGAGTTGGTGATGAAATCGAAGAAGTCGAGGAACTGCATCTTGAAGAAACCGCCCTCGATCCACCCCCCGGTGAAGCCCATGCCGCGGAAGGCCTCGGTCAGCGTGACTTTGCCCCAGACGCCGTAACCGAGAGCCGAGAAGACCGCGAGGAACGCGATCACGAAGAACATGAAGAACGTCGCGTTCTTGCGCTTGAGGTCAAGCAGGTCGCAGACGGCGGCGACGCACGCCTCGTAGAGCGAAATGGCCGAAGTGAGCGCCGCGAAAATCACGAGCGCGAAGAAGATGAGTCCGACCCACGGACCGGCGCCGCCGAAGTCGGCGAACACGTTCGGGAGCGTGATGAACATGAGGCCGGGACCGGCGTTCATGGCGGACTTCACGGCGATCTTCTGGGCCGCCGCGACGTCGCCGCCGCATTGTTCGAGCAGTTCGGGCGTGACGCCCGTCTTGACCGCGAACATGTACACCACCGGAATGATCATGAGACCCGCGATGACGGCGATGAGAGTGTCGAACACCTCGATGCGGCGGACGGACCGCTCGATGGAGTCGGTTTTCCGCATGTACGAACCGTAGGTGATCATGATGCCCATCGCGAGCGAGAGCGAGTAGAACATCTGGCCCATCGCGCCGAGAATCGTCTTGCCCAGCTGGGCGATTGAGAACTTCGCCACGCCGTCTTCTCCGACGGCGCGGAGCGAATCCATGTTCGGGATGAGATAGTACTTGAGGCCTTCGAGCGAACCCGGGCGCGTGCAGACGTACACCGAAATGCCGATCGCGAAAAGGAACAGCAGAGGCATGAGGACGGTGTTGGACTTCTCGATTCCGTTCTTCACGCCCATGACGATCACCAGCGCGCACGCGAGAACGAAGAGCATGCCGAAGCCGAACGGCGCGAACGGCGCTGATATGAAGTTGCCGAAAAACGCCCCGGAAGCCATTTCGCCGGCTCCGTCGAGGAACGGATTGACCCCGGTGAACGCCATCTTGGCGTACGACCAGAAATACTTGAGCACCCAGCCGCCGATCACGCAGTAGTACGGAACGATGAGCACCGGAATGATAGTGCCGAGCACGCCGATGAACCCGAACCCTTTGTGCAGTTTGGAGTAGGCGGTGAGCTGGCTCTGCGCCGTCATGCGGCCGATCGCGATTTCCGAAAGCATCAGCGTGAAGCCGAGCGTGACCACCAGCACGAGGTAGACGAGAATGAACGTGCCGCCGCCGTACTGCGCGGCGAGATACGGGAAGCGCCAAAGGTTGCCGAGACCGATCGCGGACGCGGCTGCGGCGAGAACGAACGCCATCTGGCCGGACCACGAGGCGCGCTTGGAAGAAGTGAGATCGCTCATCGAAACGAATATCGTATTGTGTTTAAAAAAAGAAACCCGGCCTCGCGGCCGGGTTTCCGCGTGAGTCGCGGATTACTCCGCGGCGATGGCGCCGGTCGGGCAGGCGCTTTCGCAAGCGCCGCAATCGACGCACTTTTCAGCGTCGACCTTGCACTTGTCGCCGTCCTTCGAGATCGCTTCCACGGGGCAATTGCCGACGCAGGATTCGCAACCGACGCACTTTTCGGGATCGATTTTATGAGCCATGGTGTGGTTCCTCTTGTTTGTTGTTGTTGAAATGCTTCGCGGGCGGCGCGATCATGCGTCACCGGGGGGAGAGACTAGCATTTTCGCCGGATCGCGGCAACATGCGCGCGGCCCCGGTTCCATTTGGAAATTTGCACAATTGAATGGCGCACCCATCCGATGACGCAGGAACGGTGTTCCGGACGCTCCGGAACCAGGGTGGAAAAAGGCCCGCCGTTCGGGCAGCATCGGGTGTCGAATATTCTGCGGAATTCAAATTGCCCGGGCATTTTCATTGTCCTCTGCGGTGCGGCGGCTCGATGCGCGGAATGCATCGGCCGCTTCCCATCCTACTGATAATCCTCCACGCGCCATTCGTCTTTCCAGTCGAGATACGCCATTTCTCCGTCGAAGCGGAACGGCAGCCAGACGTAATCGGCGAATTTCGTCTTCTTGGCGCATTTGGATTCCGGAATGCGCGGACCGTTGGCCTTGTCCGGATAATCCGGGTCGAACGCGCACTCGAAGCCGGCCTTCACGTCGCTGTATTTCACGTCCATGTCCTCCGGCAGCCAGCGGTCGCCCAGCGCGATGTAAAGGTCGCGTTTGCCGGGGACCTTGAACACGCTGGCCACCTGCGAGTGGTACGTGGTGTCCGAAGCGTCGTCCGGGCACGGATTTCCGAGCACCCTGTACGGACCGTGCCACGTGTCGGCGATCGCGACTTCCGACGGATTGGGGAAGTATCCGGTCGTGCCCGACGTTATCAGATAGTGTTTCCCCTTTCGCAGGAAATGCGATGTCGCCTCGCGGACGTACGGCGGGAACGGACGGGGAAAATGCGTCGAATAAAAACCGGTGACATCGGTGTAATCGGGCGTCAGATCGGCGCAAACGGTCTCGGAATGGACCCGTTCGAAGTAGTAGTACGCCTTGCCGTCGGGCGCGACGGCGAGATCGAAGTCTCCCGCCGACATGCCGAGCGGACGCAGGTCCCTGCGCACGATCGTGTACGGACCGGTCAACGCGTCGGCCGTCAGCACCGTTTCGGTCTGCGTCCCGTCGCGCTGCATGATTTTCAGCCAGCAGACGTATTTTCCCGTGAAACGGTTGCGGATGATGTGCGGACGGTCCATCATCGACTTCGGATGGAGCGGGCTGGTTTCATCGTCGGGCTCCGGCGGGATTATCACACCGAGATCTTTCCAGTTGTACAGATCGGTCGATTCGTACATCCGCACGCCCCAATGCCAGAAGCCGGAAACTCCGTCCGTGCGTTCCTTGTTTTCGCCGTACCAGTAGAACTTCCCGTTTTCGCTGAAAACGGAACCGCCGTGAGCCTGGATGCGCTTGCCTTCCGTGTCGAGCCATACGCGGCCCGGTCGTATGCTGTCGTACATGTGAATCTCCTCCGTCAAGGGTCGGAAACGAAAAGAAACGTTCCGGCGCGCCGCCTCACCGGAACAGCACGCACCCCTGGCGCTTGTAGCGTTCGGCGGTCGCCAGAAGCGCCTCTTCCGACGTGTGGAAATGTCTGGCGAGGCACGCGAGGCAAAGAAATTCCTTCGCCTCGCGGCTGACGATCTTCAGGTTGAGGGCCCAGGCGACGGGTGAAACGTCGCCCGGACACGCGCGGCATTTCATCAGTTGGCCTTGACGGGCTTGGCGATGAAACAGCGGCAGGACTTCGCGGGGACGTCGACGTGGAAATTGTCGCGTCCGGACACGAGGGTTTTGCCGGAAAAAACGTCCTTCATGCGCAGCTTGAGTCCGCTTTCGTACGGCATGCCGAGGTTTTCGAGCAGGAGATACATGTGCCTGTCGTGCTCCGTGTAGTTGATGCAGAGAAGCGCGATTTCGTTATTGTCGAGCAGACGCACGATGAAGCCGCCGTCGTCGCCGCACCAGTCCTGCGCCATGTAGGCCTGCATGCCGAGCGGATCCTGGTTGATTCGGAGCAGATCCTTGTTCGTGACGAGTTTGAGGATCTCCGGCATGTCGGGGAGCTTGCGGATGTCGCAGCCGAGCATGAGCGGCGACCCGTAGACGCACCAGAGGGCGAACTGCAGTTTGTAGTTTTCGAGCGTCTGTACGTCGTCGGCCTTGCCGACGTTGCCGTTGCCGTACATGCCGACGGTTAGCATGTCCATGTCGTTCCAGCAGCCTGGCGCGCTGGCGTAGAGCTTTCCGAGCTGGCTTTTGGCTATGCCCTTCATCGAATCGAAGTTGTCGAAGATGTCGCCGGTGGAACGGTACATGGAGGCGCCGGTGGTGCGGATCCAGCTCCAGACGTCCTCCGCGCCCCACTCGCACGCCGAGAAAAGGATTTCACGGCCGGAATTGCGGAGCGCCTGCCCCATGCGGCGGTAGAAGAGCCTGGCGTACCCCTGGATCGGAACGTTGCAATAGTCGTATTTGAGAAAGTCCACGCCGAACTTCGCGAACGTCCGCGCGTCGAGGAACTCGTGGCCGAAACTCGAAGGATAATCGGCGCACGTGCGCACGCCCGTGCAGGAATACATGCCGAACTTGAGCCCTTTGCGGTGGATGTAATCCGAGACGTGTTTCATGCCGTGCGGGAACTTCGCCGGATCGGGGACGATCTCGTTCGTCACGGGATCGCGTTCCTTGAGAGACCAGCAGTCGTCGATCACCAGATACCGGTATCCGGCGTCCCTGAGACCGAGTTCGACGAACAGATCGGCCGAGCGCAGAACGACTTCTTCGTTGATTTTTTCACCGAAAGTGTTCCACGAATTCCAACCCATGGGGGGAGTCATGGCGAGCGGAGCGTTTTTCATTGCGTGTGGAGCGGTTGGGTTTGGTTGAAATCGAGGCGCAACGGGTTACCGGAGCAGCTTGCGGAAAAGATCGTCCATCAGATTGTCGCGGTGTATCTCCGTGACGTAACGGCACAGATGGCGGCGCTGATCGAACCCGTAGCGGTTGTCGTATTCCGGAATCGGCGTCGGCATCAGGACCGACGACATGAACCGTCCGCCGTCGTTGAGCAGCCAGCCTATCGCGGTGACGTCCCAGATGACGCGCGTCCACGGCCGTCCCTTCGCGTAGCTTTCCGCGGCGGCTATCGTGTTTTTCGCGAGGTAGTCCGCGAGCGGATTCCGTCCGACCAGCCATTTTTCAAGTTCCGGACCGCTCACGCGGAACGCGGAGACGACGCCCGCGCACGGAAGCTGCACGAGCGGAACCCCGCTGTCGAAAACGACGCGCGCCGCGGCGACGTCCTGGAACATGTTGAACTCCCGCGTGTCGTGATGGTGGATCGAATGCCCGCCCAGCCACACGACGACGATTCTGTCCGCGATCGACGGATCCATGATCAGCGCGGACGCCACGTTCGTGATGCAGCCGATCGAGGCGACGTAAAGCGGTCTGTCGGAGGAATAGCCGCGCGCCAGATCGATCAGCGCGCGCGCCGCCGGGGAGTCGACGCTTTCCTTTTCGCCCGGAAGATACCGGTCGGACCCGCGGAACACCGCGCTCTTCATGTCCTCGCGCCCGGCGAGAGACAGCAGTTTGAGAATTTCACCGTAGCTCTTCTCCATTCCGTCGGCGGGCGACGTCGAGCGGTCGTTGAGAAACGGCGCCGCGCAGATCGCCCTGCACGTCAGTTTTTCCGACGAGCGCAGAAGATACGAAACGGCGAACTGGTCGTCGATTTCGTTGTACGTGTCGGTGTCGATCACGACATCGACCGGGCCGTCTGGGACTTCGAGCGCACGTATGCGTTCCGGTATCGTCATTGCTGCCTCCGTTGTTCAGGACAGTTGGATTTTACGCTTTTTTCCGAGAAAGCGGAATATGCAGAACATCGCGGCGAGAATTCCGCATCCGACCGAAAACCACGCGACCGATCCGGACACCGCCACGGCGTGGTACATCGTCGCGACGGCCCACCCGAGCAGCGTGAAATACGCCACGAACACCGCGCCGTGAAATTTGCCGATTTCCTTGAACACGACCGCCGTCGCGCCGACGCACGGCACGTAGAGAAGAATGAACAGGAGATACGCGAACGCCTGGTGGAAACCCTTCGGGAAGTGACGGCGCATCACGGCGGCGGACGTCCCGTCTCCGGCGTCCCCGGCATTCCGCCCGTACAATCCGTTCAGCGTTCCGACCACGGATTCCTTCGCGAAAAGTCCGGTGAACACCGCCACGGACGCGGGCCAGTTGTCCTTTTCGACGCCGATGGGTTCGAAAAACGGGGTCATTGCGCGACCGACCGAAGAGAGCATCGAACGTTCCGACGGTTCCGAACGGTCTCCCCCGAGCGGACGGAACCCGGTGTCGAAACTGTCGAGTATTCCGAGCGCGAGCATCATCGGAACGATGAACTTGCCGGCGCGCCAGAGGAATCCGACGAGACGGTCCCACGTGTGCAGAAGAATGTGCTTGGGGCGCGGCATGTGGTACGGCGGCAGTTCCATGATGAAGTGCGCGGGTTCGCCCCGGAAGAGCGTTCGCTTCAAAACGAGTCCGGAAAGCGTGCCGAGCGCCACGCCGGACAGATACAGCGCCACCATCATCCGCCACGGATGTTCCGGAGAAAACGCCGCGGCGAACGCGGCGTAGACGGGGAGTTTGGCCCCGCAGCTCATGAACGGAACCATGAAAACGGTGAGCATGCGGTCGCGCTTGGATTCCAGCGCGCGCGTCGCCATGATCGCCGGCACGCTGCATCCGAAACCCACGAGCATCGGCACGAAGGATTTTCCGGGAAGCCCCAGCCACCGCATGAAACGGTCCGCGAGGAACGCCGCGCGCGACATGTACCCGGAATCCTCGAGAATCGAAAGCGCGAAAAACATGCAGAAAACGACGGGCGCGAACGAAAAGAGAACGGTCAATGCCGAACCGAGGCCTTCGGCGACGACCGCGTGCAGCCAATCCGGCGCACGCAACGCCGCAAGCAAGGCTCCCGGCAGAGCGATGAACGCGCGGCGTCCGATTCTTTCGAAAAACTCCGTCGGCGCGCCGCCGGCCAGACTCACAAGCCCGAACACCCCCGCCATGACCGCGAAGAAAACCGGCAGTCCGAGAAAGCGGTTGAGGACGAACCTGTCTATCGTTTCCGACAGATATATTTTCGACTGGCGGATGTGAACGACGTCCTTCACGAGGCCGGAAATTATGCCGTAACGGGCTTCGGCCAGCTCCACGTCGGGCGGATCGGCCAGAATTGCCGTCACGCGCTCCACGCGCTTGTCGAGCACCTCGGGGGCCATGTCGTGGTAGGCCTCGAGTTTGCGCCTCGCGAGCGGATCGCCCTCCAATGCGCGCGTCGCCACCCAGCGGCGCGGCACCTTCATACCCTCGGCGGTCTTCACGACGGCGGAAGAGAGAATGTCTATTTCCTCCTCCAGCTCATTGCCGTAATCGAGTCTGACCGTCGGCACCTTCGCCGCTGACAGAGCCTTCGCCAGTTCGCGCAGGAGACGGGCGGTGTCGTTAGCGTTGTTGGCGTTGATCCCGATCACGGGCACTCCGAGGTGCGCCGCGAGGTGATCGAGTTCGATTTCCATGTTGCGCTGGCGCGCCACGTCCATCATCGTCACGACGACGATCATCGGGACTTCGAGCTCGCACAGGAGCAGCGTGAGATAGAGATTGCGTTCGAGCGTCGTCGCGTCGAGAACGTTGATGAAAAGGCCGGCTTCGTGCGACAGGACGTATTCAAGCGACGCCTTTTCGTCCTCGCTCGTGGCGGTGAGCGAATAAACTCCCGGAAGATCGACCACGCGGATTTTTTCGCCGCCGGGCAGCTCCGACTCGCCTTCCTTTTTCTCGACGGTGACGCCCGGCCAGTTGCCGATGTACTGCTTCGAGCCGGTGAGGGCGTTGAAAATCGTGGATTTGCCGCAGTTCGGATTGCCTATGATGCCGACGGTCTTCACTTGATGTCCTTTGCGTCGAGTTTTCTGACCTTGATCACCGACACTTCAGCGGACCGCAGAGACAGGTGGTACCCGCGGACGGCTATCTCGAACGGATCCCCGAGCGGCGCCACGTTTATCAGCTTTATCACCGTTCCGCGGGTGAGCCCGAGCGCCAGAAGTTTGGCGCGGTAGGCCGAATTTCCCAGCGAATAGCCGGTGATTTCCGCGAAATCCCCGACGCAGAGTTCATTCATCGTCATGTTGCGCGCGAAGTCTATACCACCTCCTTGCAATTGTCCACTTGACGGAGAAACGCGCACGCAATGCAACATGAAGTAAGGACACGGAACCGAAACCCCGCATTGAAAAAGCGCGGCAGCCGGCAAAATCGCGGTTCGGGCGGAACTCCCTCCCGGATCGGACCGCCGTCGGCAAAAATCGGGTTGAACTCATTTCGTATTTTCGATATCATCTGCGGCAACCAACGAACATCAACTCGTTCAAGTCAGGAATCCACCATGGGTACCGCTCTCAAAATCCTCACAATTTTCGTTTTCATCCTCAGCGTTCTTGCGTTCGTCCTCGGTTTGGCGAACTTCAACAAGCGCGAACTCCTCATCGGGCGCACCCACCTGCTTGAAGATTCGGTGATCAAGCTCGCCAACACGCTCGAGACCGCCGAGCCCGAATTCGACGGCGTGCCCAGCCACATCGATTGGGACATCGAGGAGCCGACCGATCGTCCGGCCGACGATCCCGAGACCGACGAGTTCTGGTCTACCTACGAGGACAAGCTCGAAGCTTCCTCCGATTCCTACCTGAATCTGCGCGCCAAGGAGCAGCAGCTCGCGTCCTACTACAAGATCGGCGCCGACGGCAAGCCGATCAAGGATCCGGTCCGCGGCGGATACGTCACCACCGGCGCCGGCACGATGAGCGAACTGCTCGACGGCACGATCAACCGCGCCAAGGAACAGCTCGCCCTCCTCAACAAGACCCGCAACCAGCTCTCCGAGCTCCGCAAGAAGCTCGACGAGGTGGCCGAAATGCTCAACGAGCAGAAGCGCCTTCGCCGCGAGAACCTCGCCACGATCACGGCGAAGAACGGCGAAATCCAGACGCTCAACGACACTGTCGCGCAGAAGGACACCGAGATCGCCCGCCTCAACCGCGAAAAGGATGAGCTCAACGACCAGATCGCCTCCCTCAACGAAACGATCGCCAAAAAGGATCAGGACATCCAGGACTTCACGACCGAGAACGCCCGCCTCAAGGAAGAGGTCAAGAAGCTCACGATCGACAACGGCAGCGGTCTCAAGCGCAACTCCGTCGGCGGCGGCGCCGCTTCCGGCGATGCGGTCGTCGCGCTCAAGCCCGGTCTCAAGGGCAAGGTCAAGAAGGCGAATCCGGAATACGGCTTCATCATCGTCGAATTCACTCCGGAAGCTTCGCAGGAGCTCCTTGCCGGCGGCGCCTTCCAGCCTGTCGAGATGATGGTTTACCGCAAGGGTGCCGACGGTGCCGATCAGATCGTGACGCGCATCCGCGTGACGAATCCGCCGAACGACAAGAACGTCGCCATCGCCGACAATATGTACGGATGGGAGCAGACGCCTGTTCAGACCGGTGACGATGTCATTTACTGAGTCAGCAAAAATCACCGCGACGGCCGTCCTTTGGGCGGCCGTCCTCGTTTTGGAGCTCTTCGTTTCCGGTTGCGCTG
>JAZUJQ010000344.1:0-1624 GCA_045642845.1 Kiritimatiellia bacterium | reverse complement strand
GGGGACGCCGGCTTCGCCGAGTTCGGAGCGGAAGGCGTCCACGGCGCGCTTGGTGGTTTCGGACGACGACACGCGGTTGCGCTGCGCGCAGAACGCGACGTCGCGCAGCCACACGACCTTGTCCTCCGCGAAGAAACCGGTCTGCTGCATGGCCGAACGGGTTCTGCCGATGGCCTCGAACGCGTCGTCCACGGTGTCGACCGAGCCGTCGACGACGTCCAGGTCGAACCCGCCTTTGACGTGGTTCGGAAGGATTTCGCGGATGATGCGGCCGGCTTCTTCGTCCATGATGAACGAATCCGAGCCGAGCAGAAGGATTATCTGAGGATGTGCCATCGCACGGAATTCTAGCACATCCGGAGCCGTTTTTTGGTAGGATGCGTTGCATGTCGAAATTCGTGATAGAGGGCGGTCGCGCCCTGCACGGGGTGCATTATTCCCCCGGAAACAAAAACGCCGCGCTTCCGATGCTGGCGGCGACGCTGCTCGCCGACGGTCCGGTGAAGCTCACGCGTCTGCCGAACATCCGTGACGTCGTCGTCATGCTCAATCTCATCGGGTCGACCGGCGCGAGCGTGAACTACGATCCCGCCGCGCACGACGTCGTCATCGACGCCTCGACCGTCGGCGGCACCGAGCTCCGCGAGGATCTCTGCAAGCGCATCCGCACGTCGATCCTTTTCGCCGGTCCTCTTCTGGCGCGTTTCGGGCGGGCGTCGATCTATCCGCCGGGAGGCGATGTCATCGGCCAGCGCCGTCTGGACACGCACTTCGAAGGTTTCGCGCGCATGGGCGCGAAGGTCGAGTTCGGAAATCCGTTCAAGTTCGAGGCTCCCGCCGGCGGGCTCAGGGGCGCCGGGGTGTTCATGCTCGACGAAGCCTCGGTCACCGCCACCGAAAACCTCGTGATGGGCGCGGTGCTCGCCAAGGGGCGCAGCGTTTTCTACAACGCCGCGTGCGAGCCGCACGTGCAGAATCTCTGCATGATGCTCGTCGAAATGGGCGCGCGCATCGAAGGCATCGGCACGAACCGTCTGGTCGTGGACGGCGTGGAGTCGCTCCACGGCGCCACGGTCGACGTGTGGCCCGATTACATAGAGACCGCAAGCTACATCGCCGCCGCAGCAGCGACGCACGGTTCGCTCTCCGCGGCCCCTGTTTCGCAGGAGGATTTCATGGTCATCCGGCGTCCGTTCGAGAGACTCGGCGTGAAGTGGGATTTCGATTCCGAGACCGGGCTCGTGATGCCGGAGGGTCAGCCGCTGCGCATCGCGCGCGACATTTCCGGCGCCATCGCGAAGATAGACGACGGCATCTGGCCGAGCGTGCCTTCGGATCTGCTCTCGGTGCTCATCGTGCTCGCGACCCAGGCGGAAGGCATCGTGATGTTCCACGAAAAGATGTTCGAGAACAGGCTTTATTTCGTCGATCCGCTCATCACCATGGGCGCGTCGATTGTGCACTGCGATCCCCACCGCGTCGTCGTGAGCGGCCCGAACCGCATGCGCGGGCAGCGCATTTCCGCGCCCGACATCCGGGCGGGCATGGCGCTGATCATCGCCGGACTGTGCGCGGACGGCACGACCGTCATCGACAACGCCGAGTCGATCGACCGCGGCTACGT
>JAZUJQ010000343.1:0-7842 GCA_045642845.1 Kiritimatiellia bacterium | reverse complement strand
GTCGCGCGTGACGTCGTTGACGACCAGCGTCTCGACCATGCGCTTGGAGGCGGCGTCGCAGCCGTTCTGGCCGAAGCGTATCGCCTCGAGCGTGACCGCGCAGGCGTTCGTTCCGTCGACCGTGAGGGTGTTGCCGGAGGTGCGGTTCCAGCCCCAGGTCATCATCGTGCCGGTTATCTCGGCGCCGTTTTTGAGCGTGATGGTGTTCTGGGCGATGTCCTTGTCGAGAGTGGACGCGTAGTCGGCTGTGATGTTCGCGGTGCCGCCGTCCAGCATGAGGAAGTTGTCCGACGCGCCCATGGACTCCACCTTCGTGTAGTTGATCACGCCGCCGGCGTAACACGTGACGCGCGCGTCGCGGTGGCCGTAGGAGTAGTAGCCGTCGGCGACGTTCAGCACGCCGCCGTCGTGCACGAACATTCCGTAGGGATTCTCGTTGATGAGGTGGTAGGTCGAATCCGCCAGAGTCACCGTGCCGTATATGTCGATGGGGCCGTACATGCGGTGCATGCCCTCGCTCGAGCATTTCAGGGTCACGTTGCGCGCGTTCGGACCGATCACGAAGCGGCCCTTGGAGCCGGTCTTCTTGATCGTTGCATAACCGCTGCCGGCATTCCGGGCGTTGACCATCATGGCGAACATCTGCGCCGCGTCCGAGTCGAACTCGAACGCGCCGTCGTCGCCTATGATGAGCGGAGACTCCACGCTGGAGCCGGAGGCCGTGAAGTCGCCGGAGAACATCGTGCCGGAGCCGACGATTCTCAGCACGCCGCTGTTGACGGTTATTTCGCCGTCGGCGTGGTAGTCGCCGGCGATTTCGGTGGCGACCGTCACGTTCTTGATCAGCTGCAGGTTGTACAGGTGGCAGCCCTCGCCGTTGGCCGCCGGATAATCATCCCAGCTCTCGACACCGATGCCCTTGCCCTTGTTGCTGTACTTCCGGTACACGACCCGGCCGAACACGTCGTCGCCATTCTGCGTCAGTTCGATCTTGATGCAGTACATGTAGTTCTTCCCGTAGTTGTAGGCCTGCATCTGGAACTCCGCCGTCAGCGTGGAGCCGTTGTTCTCCAGGAAGAAGACCTGGCCGGCGATGTCGCCGGAACCCGTCGCCTTCGTGACGGCGTCGAACGTAAGCGTCGGAGTGGCCGAACCCTGCTTCGCGTACATCGTGCCGCGGATGTTGCCGATGTCGGCGAGTTGCACGCCGCGGAACCACAGCTCGGACTCCGTCGACGGCATGTCGGCCGAAGCTCCGAGCTCCAGCATGCAGGCGTCTCTGTCGAACACCGACGGGCAGACGACCTCCTCGCGCGCCATGATGTTCAACCCGCTGTCGCCGGACACGTCGTTCACGAAGCGGAGCGTGGCGCTGTCGCCGTAAACGACGGTCGCCGGAGCGGTCAGCCTGACCGGATCTCCGGAGAGTTCCACGTCGCCGAAAACTTCGAAACCGGCCACCACGGGCATGCACGTGATCCCGACCGTCGCCGGGCCTTCGAACCGCGCCTTGCAGCCATCGACCCACGCGACCGGCGCCGAACCGTTCACAAGCCAGTTTCTGGTCGTGTAGTCCCACGTGCCGACCACGCCGCCGGCCCACGTAAGCGTATCGCCGGTCTCGACGATAGACGGATCGTATCCGGTCGCCGTGACCGTCTCGGACACGTAGGTCGCGCCGTTGTCTCCGACGGCCTCGACGCGGGCGTGGTACGTCACGCCGGAAGCCATTTCGACGAACAGATTGGTGCCGGCCGGTTCCGCGAAGTCGCCGAGGTCGATCCGCTGCGCGACGGAGAAGTTCGCGTTGGTGGAGACCACGAGCTGCACCGACACGTATTCAGCGCCTTCGCCGAGAGCTTCGACGGCGACCGTGGCCATGCCGGCGTCACTCCCTTCGCCGAACGCGACGGACGCGAGCGGAGACTTCTGCGCGTAGCTTTTGAGCGGCGAGAACTGGTAGCGCCCCTGCGTCGACGCCGTGCCGTCGCAGATGATTCCGAAACGGACGGCCGCGTTGTCGCCCACGCCGTCTAGCGTGTACGTTGCATCGGCAATGTCGCCCGTCTGAGCCGAAGCCAGGACGATGCAATGCGTCCAGCCCGACGGCGAATCGCCGCCGTCCTCCGCGCCGTAGAAAACGCAGAGCCGGGACGCGCCCGTCATGCCGGCCGCGCCGAGTTCGACGTCGAGACTGCCGTCGTTGTTCTTCACGCGCCCGAGACGAAGGAGAGAACCCGTCCCCTCGGTGCGCAGGAAGCGCGCGTCATTGCCGAAGTCGCGCACCGCGCGCCAGCCTCCGGCGATATCCTGCTTGATCGCGCCGTTCACGTTGAAGGCGAGACCGAGCGGCGAGATGCCGCCGTTCACGGGGCCCTTGTCGTTCGTGCCGTCGCTCAGACGGATTTCAAGGTCGTGCCAGCCTGTCGTCCTCGCGTCGAAGGATTTGACCGGATAGTCGTTGTACGTCAGGTTGCGCATCACCTCGGCGCCGTCGATCGCGATGAAGACCGAGTCGTCGAAGTTCTTCGCGAAGTTGATCGTGTCGCCGGCGGCGAGATAGACCTGGCCGCGGTAGCCGAACGTGGTGTTCGACACGTTCCAGCGGTAAATGCTTCCGGTGAAGGCGTTGGTGTACCCGACGGTGCCGTAGTTGGAGGCGTTGGCGATGAAATCGGCCATCACCGTGCCGGGGACGATCTCCACCGGGATCATCGAACCCGCGATGAAATCCGTCGTGAAGTCGTTGTAGACGCCGATCTTGCCCTGCAAAAGGCCGGAGACCCAGACCTGAGTGTCCACGGGACCGATTTCGGCGCTGTCGTAGACCGCGTTCACCGTCAGATCGTCGGTGACGCAGGAGAAATCCGCGTCCCAGCCGAGGAAGTCGCTGTCGTCGTACGTGCGGCCGGTCATGTCGGGCGCGGTCGCGGCGAAGGTCTCTTCCACGATCTGCGTGTCCAGCACTTCGCCCGTGGCGTCGACGAACGTGACGGTGCACCACTTGTGGTAGACGGACGGAACGTCGATGTCCTCGACGACGTCCGTGAACTCGCGGTCCCACCGGATGAACTTGTAGCCGGCGACGGCGGTGTCCGCGGGAGCGGTGGCGTCTTCGCCCCTCGCAACGAGCTGCGGTTCGAACGAGGCCTTGCCGTCCTTGTCCAGGAAACGGACGACGTAGCACGGATAGTCGGGGCGGTAATCGATCGACAGGTTGCGCAGCATGCCGCGGTACTCGGTGTAAATCGTGCCGCTCTGGTTCGGCTTGTTGTAGTCTTCGATCGAGGGAATGGCGTGCATGTGGGAAAGATCGACGCCGCTGGTCACGTTGTCGTAGTCCTTGCCGAAGGCGTAGTCCGCGTAGGTGCCGCTGCCGCCCTTCGTGTAGACGATCCTGCCGTAGACGCCGTCGGCCCGCTCGGTCAGCTCAAGCTTCATCACGGTGATGCAGTTGTTGTAGCTCGACGCGGAGCGCAGCTGGAACTGGCAGGTGATTCGCCCGTTTTCGGAGTCGACGGTGTAGAAGTAAACGCCGCCCTCCTCGTCGGGATCCTTCAAACTGGACAGAACGCGCGTCTGCGACGAGCCGTTGTACTTCGCCCACATTTCGCCGGTGACGCCGTGGATGTCCCTGATCCTGACGCCCGGGAACAGCAGCTGGTCGTCGTCGACCACCGCGTCCTCGAACGGCGACGGGTCGGCCGCCTCGCCGTAGCGGGCGACGATTATCATGTTGCCGTCGACGGCGGAGAAGCCGCGGCTCCAGCCGAAGAACGGAACGCCGTCGGAGTTGGTCCGCCCGGTCATGTCGGGCGCGGTCGCCGCGGCGCCCTCCTCGACGCTCTCCGATTTGAGTTCCGTGCCGTCCTCGTCGACGAACCGCACGGTGAAAATGCTGTGGTAGATCGGACGCAGCGTCAGGTCGTCGGTCACGTTCACGTACGGGGCCGACCAGCCCGCGAACGGATGCGTCGCCGAACTGGGCATCTCCGGCGCGACCGCGTCGCCGCCGCGACTGACGATCTGCGGTTGGCCGACGACGTTTCCGGACTCGTCGAGGAACGTGACGATGTAATTCTCGTAGATCGGCTTGAACCCGATGGACACGTCCTGCAGCATGCCGCGGTACTGGGTGCCGGACGCCGCCATCAGCTCGCTTTCGCTCGGCATCGCCGTCAGTTCCTCCATGCTCTGCATGACGTCGTAGTCCTTGCCGAAGGCGAACTGGTGGTAGTTGCCGCTGCCGCCCTTGGTGTAAAGCACGCGGCCGTGGATGCCGTCCGGCCGCTCGGTGAGCTCGAGCTTCATCACGGTGATCGTGTAGCCGTATTCAGAGGACGACCGCAGCTGGAACTGGCAGACGAGCGTGTCGTCCGTGCGCACGACGTGGTAGATGCCGTCCTTGCCCTCCGGATCGTCGTCGCTCGACAGGATCTGCGTCTGCGTGTAATCGCGGTACTTCGCCCACATGCGGCCGGACACGGCGGTGATTTCGTCCAGACGCACGTTGGGGAACAGCAGCGTGTCGGCTTCGGTCAGCACGCCTTCGGACGTGAGCGTCGGCTCGTAATCGTAGGTGTACTGCGGATAAATGACCATGTCTTCGCAGACCGCCGAAAACTGACGCGACCACTTGCGGAACGGACGCCCGGCGTCGTCGACCGCGTCTACTTCCGGCGCCTCCGCCGGACAGCCCTCTTCGACCGTCTGCTCCGACAGCACGTTGCCGTCCCGGTCCTTGAACACGACGTTGAAGAACTTGTGGTAAACCGCACGTATCGTGACGTTGTCGACGATGCCGGTGAATTCCCTGTCCCAGCCGACGAATCTGTATCCGGAAACCGCCATCGATTCATCGCTGGGCTTCCAGGCCGAAGCGTCGCCGTCCCCGTCGAGCGGCAGCTCGATCGTCTTTATCAATTCTCCGCCGAAACCGAGGACCTTCACCATGATGTACGTCGCGTCTTTGACGACGAGACGCAAGTCGCGCAACGAGAGGTTGAACGTGGCGTGGTCCGCCGAAAGGTCCTCGCCTTCGCCGTAGTAACGGATCGATCCGGAGCCGGACTTCCTCGAACCGTCGACGCCGTAATTGGATCCGTAAAGATACTTGGCGTCGGAGACTTCGCCGTAGATGTCGTCGCCCTGTTGGACCAGCCGGACGTTGAGCCATCCGAGCAGATTGCCGTCGTAGCCGCCCTTGGACTTGGTCTCCACCTGGACGTCGGCCCAGAGTTCTTCGCCGCTGCGGACGCGCTTGAAGTTGTAGAACCCGTTGTAGTCGTAATTGTTCTGCACGGACGTCGGCGCCGCGGGATAGTACGTGTCTATGTCGTACGTCTCGAAGGCGTTGGCGCCGAAGGCGACCAGTGATTCAGCCTTGAAACCGACCACGTCGGCGAGCCTGACGTTCTCGAAGAGAAGGACCGGCTCGTCCGGTTGGAACGGAACGACGGATTCTTCGCATTCGACCTCGAAAACATCGCCGTCCCATTCGACGTCGAGCGGAATGTCGATCTCGGGCTGGATTTCGGCCCCGTTGACGCTGAGAACGAGTTTTCCGATGCCGTAGCCGTCCGCGCTGTAGGACGAGGCGATTCCGGACGAGCCGTCGCAGTTGGCCATGTTCTCGTAATCGACTCCGTAATCGCTGCAGTTGAACTTGTAGTGAACCCAAAGGATTTTCGCCGCCACGTCGCCGCGGAAGTCCTGCGAAAGCTGGATGCCGATGACGCGCATGCAGAAGTCCTGCGGCGAGCTCGACTGGAGCTGGCACGTGTAGACGTTGTTCGTTTCATCGTAGTTTTCGAAATACACTTCGCACGGGAACGGACCGCCGGGGATCCAACCGCCGCCCATGTCGGCGCCGACCACGCGGACTTTCGAAAGCTCGGTGCCGGTCAGCACGGTGGTGTCGGTCGCGTCCAGAAAACGCTCGACGCGGACGATCTTCGGCGTGCCGTCGTCGGTGTATTCCGGTTCGAATTCGCCGACCGTACGCGCCGTCGGATAGGCGGCGATGAGCGTGCGGACCAGTTCGTTGGCCATTTTCTGGTGTCCGGCGTCGTTCGGGTGCAGGGCCACGTCGATCGACAGATCCGCCAGCTCGTTCTGTTCGCCGCAGTTCGCGTAGAAGTCGGCGACCGGAAATCCCTCCGCATCGGCGATGCCGTTGACGATGTCGACGTAATCCTTGAGATAGTAGCCGCCCGGCCTCTGGGCGTCGTGCGTGTCCGGCAGATAACCGTTGAAGCCGTACCCTTTGCGCGGCGTGCAGAGTATGATCTTCGCGTCCGGGTTGACCGAACGGATTTTGTCGATCACCTTGCGGTAGTTCGCGGCGAACGTGTTGTTGCCGGTGTTGTTGAGATAGTCGTTCAGCGTTCCCGGGACGACGTTGTTGCCCCAGTCGTTGATGCCGTGCTCGATCGTGTACAGGTCGTACGCTTTGCCCGGAACGGCGCCGATTGCGGAACTGACGCATCCGGCGTTCACGCCGACGTTTGCGAAACCGCTGAACAGCACCTGCTCCATCACGCGCGTCTGATACCCCTTGGTGAACGCCGCCGACACGTTGTTGTTGTACCACGTGATCGAGGTGCCGAGCGAGCACCATGTCGCATCCACGACAAGCCTGCCGTCCCCGGCGAGCACCGGAGCGTCAACGGTCGCGGTCGCGAACACCGACGTCGCCGCGGCGACCACGGCCGCCGCAATTGTCATCATCGTCTTTTTCATAATTCTTTCCTTTGGATTTTCAAAATGAAAGCCGGAACATCCCGGTGTTCCGAAGTCTATCAAAAAAACGCACGGTCCGCACCAAGGTCTGAACGGCGTTCAGCCGGTGACTTTCGGTGTGATAGAAACGAGTCGAGCGCGGTCGATCGATTCCGTGATTCCGTTATTCTTCGGATTCCATGCGCGCCGAACCGACGGAGCGCGGTGAAAATCATCCGGCGGATCAGACGTCAGTGCGCGGATACGGTTTTCAGTACGCGCCGCCGAGCGCTTTCACGAAAGAGAGCGCGAGCGTGGCGGAGTCGGCACGGTGCCGCGCGTATTCGCTTCTGGCCGAAAGCAGAGAGCCCTGGCGCATGGCGACGGTCGTGTAATCGGCGCGGCCCGATTCGTAGAGGGAACGCGCGGCCTCCAATGCGTCTTCGCTGTGTTTGACGGCGGCGGCGAGCAGTTCTTCGCGCGAACGTTCGGCCGCGAGACGCGTCGCGAAATCCTGCGCTTCGTGCACGGCCGAAAGCACGGTGTCGTGATACGAAAGCAGCGCCTCGTCGGCCGCCGCCCTCGCCTGTTCCTCGGCCGCCTTGAGCCGGCCGCCGTTGAAGAGCGGAAGCGAAACCGAAGGCCCGAAGGAAAGCGACTTCGTCGCATCCGACCAATCGGAGAGCGACGATGACGAAAGGTTCGCGCCCGCCGCGAGGTTCACCGAAGGATAGCGGGCCGCGCGGGCGACGCCCACGCGCGCCGTGGCGGCGTGCAGCGAAGCCGCGGCGCGGCGGACGTCAGCGCGGCGCGCGAGCAGCTCGGCCGGAGCGACTTCGTACGGCGGAGGCGCGACGGGAAGCGCGCCTTCCGCGGAAAGCTTTTCTTCGAGTTCGAACGGCGCGCGGGCGAGCAGTTTCTCAAGCGCGCGGGCGGCGGACGAAACCGCCTGTTCGCGAGCGGGCAGCGCGGCGCGCGCGGACGCGATCGAGGCCTCGGACGCGGCGACGTCCGCGCCGGACGTGAAGCCGCCGTCGCCCTTGGCGCGCGCGATGTCGGCGCTGAGCAGTTCCGCGGCGAGGTTGGTGCGCGCGATCTCGAGCTGTTCCTGCGCGAGACGCA
>JAZUJQ010000342.1:0-6643 GCA_045642845.1 Kiritimatiellia bacterium | reverse complement strand
CAAAGAGCGCGCCCTCAAGGTGTGGGATTCCCCCGAACCGATCGACCTTCCCGCGATTCCCAACGGCATCCGTCCGAGGAACGTGATTTTCATAATCGGCGACGGCATGGGTTTCGGCGCGCGCGAACTCGCGTCGCTGCGTTGCCACGGCCGCCAGGGCGCTTTGTGCATGGACGTCATGCCACACGCGGCGGTCGTCACCACTCATTCCGCGAATTCTTCGGTGACAGATTCAACGGCCGCCGGCACCGCGCTGTCCACCGGATTCAAGACGAACAACAAGGTGCTTGGCATGGCGGTTTTCGAGGAGGACGGCGTCAAGAAGACCAACTCCGTGCCGTCGGTCGCGAAACTCGCGCACGACGCCGGCCGCAAGGTCGGTCTGCTCACGAGCGATTACATGGCCGCCGCGACGCCGGGCGCGTTCTACGCGCATCGGCCCGACCGCGGCATGACCGATCAGATCATCGCCGATCTTTCGAAAAGCGATTACGAAATCTTCTACGCCAACAACGCCACGTACCCGTGTTTCCAGCACAATGAAACGCTTGACGAAAATCTCGTCGAATCGATGGAATCGCGCGGTTACGCGTTCACGCAGACGCATGCCGATTTCATCCGCGCGGTGCGCGACGGCGTCAAAGTGGTCGGCCACGTGCCGCACGACGATTTCGGTCTCGACGCCGGCAATGCGAAGATTCTCGGCGATGCGCTCAAAACGACGATCGAAGCGTTCGACGGCCACGACGGCGGTTTCTTCATCATGGCCGAAAGCATGAACCCGGACCACGGCGGCCACGGACAGGAGGGTGCCCGCTCGCTCGAGCTCGACACGCTCGGAACGATCCAGTGCGACTGGATGGTCCGCGTCGCGCTTGAATACGCCGTGCAGCACCGCGACACGCTCGTGCTCGTCACCGCGGACCACGAGACCGGCAAGATTTTCGCGGCACGCGGCTACGCCGACGAAGAGCCGTCCGCCTACCACGGATCGGGCGGGCATTCCGAAATGCCGGTTCCGCTCACGGCCTACGGCCCGGGTTCCGAACTTTTCACTGGCGTGATCGACAACACCGACATTCCGCGCCTCATCGCGTTTCTCTGGAATCTCAAGCTCGATCCGCGCAAATAATGGGCGAAGAGGCGTTCGAAAAAGAGAAGAAACCCGGCGAACGCGCGCTCGTCACCGCGCTTTTCGCGCGGCGTCTGGCGCATCCGCTCGTCATCGCCGCGGACGCGTTCGGCCTTTCGGCCAACGCCGTGACGATCCTCGGCGGGCTCTGCTGGATGGCGTCCCTGCCGCTTGCCGTTTACGCCGGGCGCACCGGCTCGCTTCCGCTGTGGTTCGCGTGCGGATTCCTGTGGAACGCCGGGTATCTGCTCGACGTGGCCGACGGTTCGCTCGCGCGTCTGCACGGAGTTTCCTGCCGCGCCGGTTTTTATCTCGATTACGTCTTCCATCTGCTTTTCAAACCGGCCTTTCTCGCCTCCGTCGGCATCGCGCTGGCGCTCGCCAACGGCGGTTCGTCCGCGCTGCTCGTCCTCGCGGCGTTGTCCGTGCCGGCGAACTGGTCCGCTTCGTCGTCCGCCGCCGAACACGTGCTGTGCGAAGAAATCGGCCACGGCCGGCTC
Source organism: Kiritimatiellia bacterium (assembly GCA_045642845.1). Classification (GTDB taxonomy): domain Bacteria; phylum Verrucomicrobiota; class Kiritimatiellia; order RFP12; family UBA3636; genus JAZUJQ01. The sequence continues at coordinate 5,011 of JAZUJQ010000342.1, read as the reverse complement.
GACGTTTCGGGCACGCCGCGCTTTCTGTGGTTCGGCCTCACCGACATCGCGTCGTCCGCCGCCGACAAGGCCGCCTCGCCGTTGCGCCGCGCGAAAACGATCGCCGCGGAGACCGTGAGCTACTATCTGCAGGCGCCGTTCTTCTCGCTGGCGGTGCTCGCCGACATTCTGCTCGGCGGTTCCGCCGCGCTTCCGCAATGCGCGTGCATCCGCGCGGTCGCGGACTTTCTGGGCTGCGGCGCGCGCGTCGCCATGCCGTGCACGCTTCTCTGCTTTCTCGCGCTCGACGTTCTTTTCATCATCCGCATTCCGTTCCGCGTCGCGTGCGATTACCGCCGCTTCGCGAATTTTGATAGGATTCCGCGTCAGTAGACACGGTCGACCGTAAACTTTCATGGACACACTTCTCATCCGCCTCCTGCGCGATTCGAAAGCGCTTTCCGAAGATTCTCTCGCGACCCTCGCCGCCGCCCAGCGCGCCGAGGGCGAGGGCGTTGCGGCCGCCGTCGTGCGTCTCGGCCTCGCCGGCGAAGAGGAATTCCTGCGCGCGGTTTCGCCAGTCCTCGGCATGGAATACGTCGACGTAACCGAGAACGACGCTTCCAAGGAACTGATCGAGAAACTTCCGCCGCGCGCCGTGGCGCAGTACGGCGTCGTGCCCGTTTCCTACGAAGACGGCGTGCTCACAGTGGCGACTTCCGAGCCGTTCGATTCTTCGCTCGCGGACAATCTCCGGCTGGCCACCGGCGAGGAAATAGCGCTCGTTTCGTGCGTCCGCGAAAAAATCAAGCTGCAGTCCAACAAGTACTACGGCGTCGGCGCCGACACCCTCGCGAAGATGGCGGACAGCGATATCTACGCCGGCGACGCGGGAAGCGACGCGAACAAGTTCGACCTTTCCGAGGTGAATCAGGAAGCGTCGATCGTGAAGTTCGTGAATCAGATCATCGCGGAAGCCGATCGCCAGGGCGCCACGGACATACATTTCGAGCCGATGGAGACCGAACTGCGCATCCGCTACCGCATCGACGGTCTGTTGCACAAGGTCGACGTCCCGGCCCAGCTTCACCGTCTGCAGGCCGCCGTGATTTCCCGAATCAAGGTCATGGCCAACCTCGATATCGCCGAAAAGCGCCTGCCTATGGACGGCCGCATCGGCATCCGCGTGAACGGGAAGGAGATCGACATCCGCGTTTCGACCTGTCCGATCGTTTACGGCGAATCCATTTCGCTGCGTCTTCTGCAGAAGGGCGGCGGCGTCGTGCGCCTCGATCAGCTCGGTTTCGGCGAGCGCGACGACAAGCTCATCCGCCGCACGATTTCGCGTCCGAACGGCATCGTTCTCGTGACGGGACCAACCGGCTCCGGCAAATCGACGACGCTCTACGCGTTCCTGCACGAAATCAACACGATCGACAAGCGCATCCTCACCGCCGAGGAACCCGTCGAATACGAAATGGCCGGAATCAACCAGGTTTTGGTGAAGCCGGACATCGGGCTTTCGTTCGCGCGCGTGCTGCGTTCGTTCCTGCGTCAGGATCCGGATATCATCATGGTGGGCGAAATCCGCGACCGCGAGACCGCCGAAATCGCCATCAACGCGTCGCTCACAGGCCACCTTGTGTTCTCCACGCTGCACACGAACGACTCCGCCGGCGCGTTCGCGCGACTCATCGACATGGGCGTAGAGCCGTTTCTCGTGTCGTCGTCGGTCGTGGCGGTGTTGGCACAGCGCCTCGTGCGCCGCCTCTGTCCGTTCTGCCGCGAGCCGGGTGCGCCGGATCAGAGCCTGCTTTCCGTGATGGACGTCGATCCTGCGATTTTCAACGGCCGCGGCAACTGGAACCCGAAGGGATGCCAGAAGTGCGGGAACACCGGATACAAGGGTCGCGGCGGCATTTTCGAGGTGCTGCACGTCACGGACGCCGTGCGCACGCTCGTCACGGCCCACCGTCCGACGTCGGATATCCGCGCGAAGGCGATCGAAGAGGGGATGACCCTGCTGCGCGACGACGGGTTCCGCCGCGTGTTCGACGGGTTCACGTCCGTGTCCGAAGTCAATCGCGTGACCGCCGATTCGGACGAGTGATTCAAACTGGAACGCGGACTGTTGTCCGGGTTCCGCGACGGAAGACGATTTCAAGACATGAACGACACGAATTCCGGGGCTAACGCCTCTTCGACCTACGACCAGACCGTTTCCGACATCCGTCCGGGCGTCCGCTACTCCGGCCGTCTGCTCGTGCGCGAGTCCAATCTCCGCAAATCCGCGAACGGCAAGGCGTTCGTCGATCTGCGTCTCTGCGACCGCACCGGCATCGTGCCGGCCAAAATCTGGGATCCGCCGAAAGACAAGGCCGTTCCTCCTCCCGGTTTGGTGTTCAAAGTGACCGGAAAGGGCGACGAATACAACGGCCACATACAGCTCAAGATCGATTCGATCACGCCCGCGCCGGACGCCGATCCGGCGGAGTTCGTGATCGCCGCGCCGGAAAGTCCTGAATCGATGCTCGCCGAAATCCGCGCCACTGCGGCGGAGCTGCGCGACGAATCGCTCATGCGCATCACGCTGAAGCTTCTTGAATACGCGGAAGCCACGGGACGCCTCTCCACGGCTCCCGCCGCCAAGAGCATGCATCATGCGGAACGCGGCGGGCTGCTGCACCACACCGTCATGATGCTGCGCGCCGCGAAGGCGTTTTGCACGGTTTACAAATTTCTCGACAAGGATCTGCTCTACGCCGGCGTGATCGCGCACGATCTCGGCAAAATCGACGAGATGGAATCGGACTCGCTCGGCGCGGTGGACAGCTATTCCCGCGACGGCAGGCTCGTCGGGCACATCGTGCGCGGCGTCACGACCATCGAACGCGCCGCCGCGGAAACGAACGCATCGCGCGAAAAGACAACGCTGCTTCAGCACATGGTTCTTTCGCATCACGGCGTGCCGGAATTCGGTTCCCCCGTGCCTCCGAAGTTTCCCGAGGCGCTCGTGCTTTCCACCATCGACCGTCTCGACGCGCATCTCTTCGCGATGCATGACGCGCTCAAAAACGTCAAGCCCGGCGAATTCTCAGAGCCGGTGTTCGCGCTCGACCGCACCGAACTTTACAAGCCGTCGCATCGTCCCGACGCGCGCGCTTGATCCGCCGCTTCGGCGGAACAGCGGAAATCTCCGTGGCGCGGTAAACCGGCTGACGCCGCTTCGCCGCGCCGGACGGCGTTGTTGCCGTCCGCAGAATGAAAAAAAGCGCGGGGTCGGCCCCGCGCTTTTCCGTTGACCGCTTCCGCCTGGGATTATTGGCGGAGCATCGATTCGGTGCGGCCCCTGGGGTCGAGGATGCCGGCGAATTCGGCGCGTTTGGCGGTGTAGGTCGTGCCGTTGCGGCCGGCGGCCGCGGTGTACGAGATGCGGACGAGCACGATGTAGCGGCCGTATTCATCTTCATCGGCGATCGGAGAGACGGGCGCGCTGGCGAGACCGGAAAGGTTGTTGCCGACGAGCGCGCAGTTGTCGCCGAGACCGAAGGCGAGGAGGATCCCGTCGCCGGCGCGGAGCGCGTTGAACGCCGCTTCGTTGTCGTCGCACGCGACGCCGTTCACGAGCACTTTGCCCTGATAGGAGTAGGCTACGTCGGAGCCGCAGGCCTTGTAGATCGAGGGCCCGACCGGCGAACGGCCGGCGGTGGCGCCGGGATTCACGACAGCGACGGCGATGCCGTTCGTGAGCAGCGTGGCGACCGAAGCGCAGGCGTTGGGATCGGAGATGTCGCCCTGCGCCCAGGCGCCGTCGTCGCCCTGGCGGTTCATCGCGCCGTCGGTGCCGCGCATGACGTATTTGAGCCCGAGATCGTCTTCGAGAACCTTCACCTCGGAGTCCTGCAGGTAGTAGGTCCCGAGAACGCCCGCCGACGAACCGGCGTAGCCGTTGGATTTGGCGGGATCGGCGATGTCCGAGGAAAGCCCGGTGTTGCCGATCTGATTCGTGTAGACCATGAGCGCGTCGGTCTTGGCGAGATCGGACGTGCCGCCGGCGGTGCCGGTGGCGGCGTCGTACATCGTGAGACCGTCGAGTTTGTCGAAGCTGAGTTTGCCGGTGCCCGCGGCGACGTGCGTTTCGAGCGCGTTGGAGATGCGGACGACGTTGGCGATGTTGATTTTCTCCTTCGAATCTTCCTTGAGCCCGCCCAGTTTCTGGATCGCGAGCATGGTGATGATGGCGATGATGGCGATGACCATCAGAAGTTCGATGAGCGTGAAACCTGCCTTTTTCATTGTTCCGTGTCTGTGTTCGTGTTGTTTGTTCGGGGCTTTTACTCTATGAACGCGCGAGCCTGCGAAATGGTTCGCCCTTCGGGATCGAGAATTCCGGCGAATTCCGCCGCGGTCGCGCCGCCCGCCGTGCGGAGGCGCACCAGCACTATGTAGTCGCGGTAATGGCGGCGGTCGGGGACCTCCGAGAAGGGCGCGCTTTCGATGCCGCCGGACTTGCCGACGATCGTGGCGCCGTCGCCGAGGCCGAACGCCAGCAAGGGACCTCCCGCGGCGGCGATTTCCGCGCGCGCCTTCGCGGGATCGTAGGAGCCGTCGCTTTCATCGGCGGGCAGTTCCGCGCCGCACTCGCGGTAGATGAGGCGTCCGGGGTCGGTGATCCCGGTGACGGCCGCGACGACCATGCCGTTGGTCACGTTGCGCACGATGCACGCCGCGCCTTCCGGATCGAGTCCGTCGCCGTAGATCGGGAACGAACCGTCGTCGCCGGCGCGCGTTTTGTCGATTTCGGCGTTCTTCGCGAACTGCCGCACGCGGCGCAGCCCGAACGAATTGAGCGCCTCGGCGTCGCTTTTCGAAAGCGTGTATCCGCACAGAACGTCGCGCAGCGCCGGAGCGAGACCGCTGTTCTTCGCGGCGATCGTTTCGGGCGGCGGAGAACCGGCGTCCGTCGGGCCGGCGTAGAGCGCGTCCTTGGCGGAGAAATCGCCGAAGGCCTCGGTCGAGCCGGGCGAGACTT
>JAZUJQ010000341.1:0-3000 GCA_045642845.1 Kiritimatiellia bacterium | reverse complement strand
CAGATGAAGCTCGACGCCGCCGCGCAGCCGGATCGATCCGCATTCGATCGTCCCGGCGGGCACGACGACCCGTCCGCCGCCGGATTCGGCCGCGAGATTTATTGCGTCTTGAACGGCGGCGCCGGTCGGCGCCTGGATCATGAAATCTTTCCGGACGGTCATGTGCAATGGACTCCTCGTGCGGTCATTCTAACAAACGCGTCATGCTGTGTGTATAATCATGCGCGTCACATCAAGGAAAAACGCCATGGGATTACGGTCGTATCTGAGAAGATTTTTCGCGGAGCGGAGGCTGTCGGCCGGACTTGAAGCGCAGCTGTCCGGGCCCGTCGCCGAGGTCTACGAACCGCGGATCGCCCCGGCGGAGCTGCAGGCCGGTTTCGCGGAAATGCGTGGATCGGTCGATGCCGAAAAGGAACGTCTGAAGCTCGTGCAGCGCTCGATTTCGGACATAGGAATCCGTTTCCGCAAGGTCGACGGCGGCGGTTTCGACTTCGCGTCGAAAAATCTGCGCGAGGTGCGTTCGCGTGTGTCCGACAGTTTCGAGTTCCGCAGAATTCTCATGCAGTACGTGACCGACCGTTGCGGCGGCCGCGCGAGCGAATGCTACGGTCGCGCAGGGGTGAGCCGCCAGTTGTATTCCAAAATCATTTCATCGAAAGACCGGTGCGCCGCGAAACGGACCGTCATGCAGCTTTGCATCGGACTCAAGCTCAGCCGTGCGGAGGCCGACGTTTTCATGGCGTCCGCCGGTTATGCGTTCAGCCGGGCGTCTTTCGAGGACATGTCGTTCGCGTTTTGCCTCGAGAAAAAGGCGTACAGCGTCTTCGATCTGAACGAATTGCTCGTGCTCGGCGGTTGCAAGCCGATCGTGATAAGCTGATTCCCGTTGCGTTGGAAATGTCCCCGCGGCGTTGACTTTTTCCGACGTCGCCGCGGATAGACTTGTCCCGATTCGAAAAGAACGAACGACATGGACAATCCACTGCGATGAACAGAGAAAGACGAAAGAAGATAGCCGACGCGCTGTCGCATCTCCAGACGGCGCATGACATCCTTGAGGAAGTCCGCGATGAAGAGGACGAGGCCCTCTCGTCCCTCCCGGAGTCGTTTGCCGACTCGGAGCTGGCCGATTCAATGCAGTCCTGCATAGACAACCTCGACACCGCGGTGGACGATATCGAAACCGCGCAGGAATCCGCTGAATCAATCGAAGATTGAACGCCGGGCCGGAAAGGAAATGCAAATGGGAAAAGGCGATCTTAAAGAGGTGATATTCGGCGCGTCCGTGTGCATCGCCAATCTGCTTGCTCTTCTCGTCCATGTTTTCACGATCGTGATGGCGTTCAATTCCAAAGGTTTTTTCGCGGCCGTTCTTTCGTTTGTGCTGCCGGTGCTGTCCGAAATATACTGGTTCGTCGTGGTGGCGCGGTTGCACGGTGTGTTCTCGAATCTTTACACGTTGTCCATAGTCGTTATCGTCGGACTTTATGCTATGATGATCCTGCGCATGTCGACATCGCATGACGATCGCTGAATCGCTTCGGCCCCGGAGCGCGCAATGCGGAACGCGGACCGGAGGCTGCGTTCATTCCATCGTGAATGATTCAGAAAGGAACCCATGAAAAAAGACAAACCGAACCCCGGACGCAAAGTCAAATCCGTGTCGACGGGGAAAAACAAGAAGCCGGTCGGCGCAAACGGGCCGCGCGACGGATCCGGCCGCGGTTCGAAGCCGTTCCCGGAGCGGGCTGTGCCCGGTGTGATACGTGCGTCGTCCGGTTCGCCGGACGGCGTCTTAAGAGAGTTGTTCCTTTTTGCGGACGACGGGCGGTGCCTGTTCGACGAATCCCGACCGTGCAGGTTGTTGAATCTTAAACGTTGTCTGCGCCACGAGCGTGATCATGTCAACGAAGGGGTGGGCGTGGCCGCCGAAGATTTGAGAATAAGGCTCGCCGAGATGACGGCGGACGACATGCGCAAAGTGTCCCGTTGTCTCGAGCTCAAGGAATGGCGCGCCGTGAACAGGTTCTGCGGAAAATGCGGTGCGGCGATGAAGCCGCATCCGGATCCGCGCGAATCGGCGTTCCGGTGCCCTGAGTGCGGGTATCTGGCGTATCCGAAGATTTCGCCGGCCGTGATCGTGCTCGTCACCAAAGGCGATTCGATTCTGCTCCAGCGCAACTCGCATTACAAGTCGGCCTGTTGGTCGCTCGTGGCGGGGTACGTCGATCCCGGCGAAAATTTCGAGGACGCCGTCGCGCGCGAGTGCATGGAAGAGGCGTCGATCACGGTGAAAAACATCCGTTACTTCAAATCGCAGACATGGCCGTTTCCGTCGAACGTGATGGTCGGGTTCCGCGCCGAATGGGCCGGCGGAGAGTTGAAGGCCGACGGCCGCGAAGTGCTGCAGTCCGGCTGGTTCGAGCGCGGCGCGCTTCCGGAAATCCCGCTCAAGGGTTCCATCGCCCGCTGGCTGATCGACGAGTGGGAGTCGTCCGGACAATGAACTTCGCCACCCGGCGTCAAGCCGTGTCGAGTTGTGTGTAATTCAGACGATGAAAATCGCGCCGCGGGATGATCCGGCGTGGCGCGGTCACCAGCGGTCGGGGCGGCGGAAGCGCGGTCTGGACGGTTCGGGCGGTTTGCTTTCGACCTGCTGCGGTGCGGCGATCGCGCCGTCGGACACGTTGCGCAGGATGCGCAGCACCGAGGCGAGTTTTTCGTCCGGCGTGGCGCCGTGGGGGCGGGGAAGTTTCGACCCGATGCGCAGCGGCACGCCGTTGCGGTAGAGGCACAGCCAGCCGTCGCTCGTGTCGATGCGCGTGATTCCGCGTTCGGCGGCGAGAACGCGGCAGCGCGTGCAGTCGTAGAGGCGCAGGAGTTCTTTCGGCGGCGCGCCGAAGCGGTCTTCGATTTCCCGGTGCAACGCATCGATTTCCCGTTCGGACGAACATTCGGCGAGACGCCGGTGGAATTCGATGCGGCGCATCGGGTCGG
>JAZUJQ010000340.1:0-2235 GCA_045642845.1 Kiritimatiellia bacterium | reverse complement strand
TCTCCACGAAGCGATCGAAGATGCGTTCCGCTACGGCAAGCTCGTTCTCGCGACGACCACCTACAACGCGGAGATCTTTCCGATCATGCGCAATTTCATCGCCAATCTGCTGGAGCGGAACTATTGCAAGCGCAAACTCGGCGTAATCGAAAACGGCACTTGGGCGCCGGTGGCGGCGAAGGCGATCAAGGAGCTTTTCGCCGGTTCGAAGGAGATCGAGTTCGTCGAGCCGACGGTGACGATCAGGGGCGCGTTGAACGAACCGAGCTTGTCGCAACTCGAAAAACTCGCCGAGGAGATGGTGAAGGCGTGAAGGAACGCGTCGCGAGACACGTCGCGGAACTGCCCAAAAGCGGGATTCGCAAATTCTTTGACCTGGTCGCCGAGTCCAAGGACGTGATTTCCCTAGGCGTCGGCGAGCCGGACTTCGATACGCCTTGGCACATTTCGCGCGCGGCGGTTACCGCCTTGGAGAACGGCGCGACCCACTATACCTCGAACCTCGGCACGCCCGCGCTTCGGCAGGCGATCGCCCGCTACGAGAAGCGCCGCTTTTCGGCGGAGTTCGGCTGGCGAAGCGAGATTCTGGTCACGGTCGGAGTGTCCGAGGCGATTGATCTTGCGATTCGCGCGTTGTGCTCGCCGGGCGACGAAATCGTCTACCACGAGCCCTGTTTCGTCTCCTACGCGCCGACGATTCGGCTGGCGCACGCGGTTCCGGTTTGCGCGGAGACGCGAGCCGAGGACGGGTTCAGGTTGACTGTCGAGGCGTTGGAGAAGAAAGTCACTCCGCGAACCAAGGCGATTTTGCTCAACTTTCCGTGCAATCCGACGGGCGCCACGCTTTCGCGTTCCGACGTTCGCGCGATTCTCGAGTTCGCCGCCGCGCACGATCTGATCGTTCTTGCTGACGAGGTTTACGGCGAGCTCGCCTACGACGGTGAGTTCGCGAGTTTCGCGCTTTTCCCGGAGTTCCGCGACCGAGTGGTGATCTTGAACGGTTTCTCCAAGGGCTGGGCGATGACCGGCTATCGGCTCGGTTACGCCTGCGGCCCCGCCGACATCGTCGACGCGATGATGAAGATTCACCAGTACGGCATCATGAGCGCGCCCACGCTGTCGCAGGCGGCGGGCGTCGAGGCGCTGGATTTCGGCGACAAGGACGTGGATCGGATGCGTCGGGAATACCGGCGTCGTCGCGACTACCTCGTGCAGTCCCTGCAGTCATTGGGGCTCGAAACCGTGATGCCGAACGGCGCTTTTTACGTTTTTCCGTGCGTTCGCTCGAGCGGTATGGACGACGAGAAGTTCGCGCTTCGGCTTTTGAAGGAATTCGGCGTCGCCTGCGTGCCAGGTTCCGCCTTCGGCAAGTGCGGCGAGGGCTTTGTGCGCATGAGCTACGCCACTTCACTCGAAAAGATCAAGCTCGCCGTTGAACGAATCGGAAACATGCTCCGCTGACGCGACGCTCGAAGGCACGATCAAGAGCGTCGTCTACCACAATGACGAAAACGGCTACACCGTGTTGCACGTGGAGTTGCCGAGCGAGTTCGAGCTCGCCCAGAATCCGATCGTCACCGTCGTCGGCAAGACTCGGGCGGTTTGGGAAGGCGAGGACGTCAAGGCCGAAGGCGAATGGGTCGTCGACAAGACGCACGGGCGGCAATTCAAGGCCGAAAAGCTCGTCTGCGTCGCTCCGCGTTCGCTCAAGGGAATCGAGCGCTATCTCGCCCCCGGCCTGATCAAGGGCGTGGGGCCGGTCTTGGCCAAACGCATCGTCGACACCTTCGGCGAGAATACGATGACGGTTTTGTCGCACCAGTCCGGGCGACTTCGCGAAGTGCCGAAGCTGGGTGCGGCGAAAATCGAGCAAATTCGCAAGTCGTGGCACGCGAACGAAACCTTGCGCGAGAATCTGATTTTCGGGCAGACCTACGGAATTTCCGTTACGAAGATGACGAAAATCGTGCGGCGCTACGGACCGGACGCCATCGCCATCATCAAGGCCGACCCGTATCGGCTTTGTCGGGACATTTGGGGAATTGGATTTGCCACCGCGGACAAGATCGCGCTTTCCACCGGCATCCCCAAGGATTCGCCGCTTCGCGCTCGCGCCGCCGTCGGGCATACGCTCGAAACCGAGGCCGACGAGGGCGGGCATTGCTGGACGTACGAAAACGATCTTTTGCTTCATGCCCACGAGCTGACCGAAATTCCGGTGGAGACGCTCGCGCT
>JAZUJQ010000339.1:0-2861 GCA_045642845.1 Kiritimatiellia bacterium | reverse complement strand
ACGACCACCGCCTCGGCGCGCACGAAGCCCCGCCCGCGATCATTTCGATTTTCCTGGGCGACCAGCTCACGGAAATCCTGCGCGAACTCAAGTCCGGCAAAAACGGCAAGGCCTCGCGTCCGGGCAAACTGCGCATCGGCGTGGACACGCTCCCCACCCTGCCGCGGGACGCGACGGACCGCAACCGCACGTCGCCGTTCGCGTTCACGGGCAACAAGTTCGAGTTCCGCGCCCCGGGGTCGAGCCAGTGCTGCGCGGCGTCCAACACGATTCTCAACGCGATCGTGGCGGACTCTTTCGATTTCATCGCCGAAAAACTCGAAGCCGCCGCCGGAGCGGACGACTTCAACGCCGCGGTGCAGAACGTGCTGCGCGACATCCTGCGCCGGCACGACCGCGTCGTCTTCAACGGCAACGGCTACGCCGACGCGTGGGAAAAAGAAGCCGCCAGACGCGGTCTCCCGAACCTGCGAACCACGCCCGAGGCCATACGCCCGCTCCGCGACAAAGCCAATCAGGAGCTCGCGGAAAAATACGGCGTTTTCACGAAAGCCGAAATGGACGCGCGGTACGACATCGAGATACTCGAATACTCGAAGCGCATCCAGATCGAAGGCGGCATCGCGCTTGAAATCGCGCAGTCGATGATTCTGCCCGCCGTCGCCGGTCAGCACGCCGCCTTCACCGCCGCTCTGGCGTCGTCCGCCGCCGCGAAAATCAAAGCCGGGACGGAAGGGCTTTCCAAAGCCGCCGAAGAGCTCGGCGCCGGCGTCGACGCGCTGCGCACGGAGATCGAAACGCTCCGCGACCTGCTCGCCGTCGGAGACCCGCTGCAGATCATCGACGCGATGAACGCGCTGCGGGCCACCGCCGACGGGTTGGAAAACCTCGTCGCGGACGACGCCTGGCCTCTCCCGAAATACCGTGAAATGCTGTTCGTGTACTGACGCCGCGCGGATTCCCGCGAGTCCGTCCGGATCGGATCCCGAACACAACGACAAACCGCAATGAACGTAAAATCCCTCGAAAAACTGCGCCCTCTGCTGGCGCAGGCGGTCGAAGCCGGCCGTTATCCCGGCATTCAGGAACTCGTGATCTCCGGCGACCGCGAGGTGTTCCACGAAGCCGTCGGCTCGGCCGACCGCGAAAACGGGCGTCCCGTGGCGCGCGACACGCTCTACAGGATGTTCTCGTCGTCCAAGAACATCACCGGCGTCGCCTCCGTGATGTGCATCGAACGCGGACTCTTTTCACCGCGGGATCCGGTGTTCGAATACCTTCCGGCGTTCAAGGACGTCACCGTGGGTCCCGAGCGCCGCGCGCCCTCACGCGGGATTTCCATCGGCGATCTGCTCTGCATGACGTCCGGCATCACGTACGATTTCGACTGGAGCGGGGTGAACGCCGCGCGCGGCGACAGAATCGGCACCGTGGATTTCGCCTGCATGCTCGCGCGCGAACAGCCGCTCGCGTTCGAACCCGGCGACCGCTGGGCGTACGGCTACAACGCCGACGTCATGGGAGCGCTCATCGAAGTCACGTCCGGAAAGCGCTTCGGCGATTTTCTGCGCGAAGAAATCTTCGAACCGCTCGGGATGAAAGACACCGGGTTCACGGTTCCGCCGGAAAAGCGTTCGCGGCTCGCGCAGGCGTACGAACTCGATGCCGACGGACATCCCGCGGTTTCGGCGATCGCGCCGTACCATCTCGGCCTCGCGGACTACGCGACCGACACGTCTTTCGAATCCGGCGGCGCCGGACTGGTTTCCACGATCGACGACTGGGCGAAATTCTGCCGCATGCTCATCGCCGGAGGCACGCTGGACGGGCATCGCTTCCTCTCGCCCGCCGGCTTCAGGTATCTCAGGACGAACCAGCTCCATCCGGAACAGGCGAGAACGTTCAACTGGGACGATTGCACCGGACACGGTTACGGAAATTTCTTCCACATCAAACGCGCCGGAGTCAAGCATTCCGACCTGTCCAATCCAGGAACGTTCGCATGGGGCGGATGGCTCGGCACTCACAGCTTCGTCGACCCCGTAGCCGAATGCGCGTCGATCTTCCTCGTTCAATGCGCGGGCTACGACCAGAGCAACACATCTTCGCGCGTCCGCAACGTCGTGTCGGCTGCGGCATCGGAGCTTTGACAATGGCAAAAGTGGAATGGAAATTTCCGCGCACCGGCAGCTGCCATGAAGGCATGGCGTTCGCCGACGGCGTGACCGGCGTGCTCGCATGGGGCGGCGGCGACACCCTCAACCTCACCGTGGGCCGCGCCGACATGTGGGACCACCGCGGCGGCTATCCCTGGACGGAGGCCCAAAGCTACGCCAACATCGCCGATGCGGTGCAAAACGGCGACAAAGCCAGGCTTGACAGGCTCTTCGACAAGACGACGCCCGCCGGAGAACCGCGCAACCCGTACATGCTGCCTCTCGGCCGCGTCGTCGTCGTCATCCGCGGCCGCGAAATGAAACGCGGCTCGCTCGATCCGTTCACCGGGCTCGGCGAAATCGAACTCGACGACGGAGGAAAAATCCTGATGGCCATGTCGAAAAAACGCCGCGCGTTCGCGCTGCGTTTCCCCGAAGGCGCGGAGTTTTCGGTCCGGTCCGCGCCGGCCACGGATCATCCGGTCTTCAAGCGCGATCTCGAGCCCGTCGGTTTCGAAAAAGCGCGGTCCTTCGACGGCGCATCGCCGGACGAAGGCGGCTTCGCGTGGAACCTCCCGGCCGACGAACCGGTGCGGCTCGTCTGGTTCCGCCGCGGCGGCTCGCTCTCGATTTCGACCGGCCGCGGAAACGTTCCGGCGGCGGAGTTCGCGGACTACGGGTCCGCCGCCGAGGATTCGATCGCGC
>JAZUJQ010000338.1:0-7493 GCA_045642845.1 Kiritimatiellia bacterium | reverse complement strand
GTCTGCCGTACCGTTGGACCAACCTGACCGGAGGGTCGCCCACAGGGTTCGGCATGGCGTTCGTTCCCGGCATCGCGTGGGCGACGGACGTCGCCGTGCGCGACCGCAGGCTTTCCGGCGGCGTCTGGCTCGCCGCGCTGCTCGCGTGCTGCTACGCCACCGATCTGCACTGCATTCTCTTCGCCGGACTTTTCCTGCCGCTGTGGGGTGTCGCCGCCCTCGTGCGTTCCGGGACGAATCCGTTCGCCGACCGGAAAAGTTTCTTCTCGCTTCTGCGCCCGCTTCTCCCCGTCATCGTTCTCGGCGTCGCCGGTCTGTTCGTCATGAAGGCGCTCAGCGGCGGCTATGCGTCGACAGACGTCGCTTCCGGCCGCACTTTGCGCGAACTCACGCACCATTCCCCGGAATGGCGTTCGTTCCTGAACGCTTCGTACGCATGCCGTTTCGCCGGGCAGTATTTCAACGGCTTCGGACTTTTCGCTGCGCTTGCGCTTTCCGCCGCCGCGCTCGTCCTGCGCTTCGCGCGGTGGCGGAGTGCGGACTCCGCCACGCGCCGCGAAAACATCGCCTTCGCGCTCGTGGCGCTCGGAGTGCTGTTCTGTCTGCTGCTCGGGCTCGGTGTGCACGGCTATCCGCGCGTGTCCGTCCCCGAAAACGAGGTCTTCACCGGGCGCTGCGGAATTCCGCTCCTCGCGCTGCGCGGACTTCTGCCGCCGTTCAAAATGGTCCGCCAGCCGGTGAAAGCGTTCTGCCTGCTGCCCGCGCTCTACACGATGTTCTTCGCGTTCGCGGCCGCGCCGCTGCGCAAACGCACGGCCTGCGCGCTTCTGGCGCCGCTTCTCTGCGTCGCCGCGGCGACGGCCTTCGCCCCGATGCACGTGGGAATCTGCCTGCTGCCGAAAGTGAACGGCGCGTACGTCGCGGCGGTGGAGGACGCCCGTGCGGAAGGCGCCGTTCCGCGCGCGCTGATTCTTCCGATCTGGCCGGGGGATTCGTCCTACAGTTCGATCTACCAGTACAACGCGATGCGCGCGGGGCTGCGCATGCTCAACGGATATTCCGCGGTGAAGTCGCCGGATTACGTGGACGAGGTCTTCCACCGCTACGAGTCGATGACGAGCGGGGAGATTTCCGACGGACAGCTCGCCGCGCTCGCGGAAACCGGCGTGACGCACGTCATTCTCCACGAGAACGCGTGGCCGCCGAAGGTGTCGCGTCATCCGTTCGCCTGCACGCTGCGCGCGTTTCTGTTCGACGGTCGTTTCGAATTCGTCCGCGAGGACCGCGGCGCGTGGCTGTTCCGCATCGTACGCGGCGCGGCCGCGCGTCCGCGCCCGGACGCCGGGCACGGGGAATTTCCGGTTTCGCGTTACTGCAAGGTCCGCGACGGCGCATTGTGCGCGGCGGAACCCGTCGCTCTCGACGCCGATGCCTCGGGAACCGTGCGGCTCGACGTCGCCGAACTCGAACATGAAAGCGGCGTGATTTCGCTCGATCCCGCCACGCGCATGCCGGCGGCGCTGCGTTTCGTTTCGGGCCGCGATTCCGCGTCGCTGGCGTTCCGCGGACCGTTCCTGCCGCTTGCGCTTGCGCCGGGACGTTGCGTGTTCAAGGCGGATTTCGACGGCGCGCCGTCGGACGGCTGCCGCTTCGTTCTGCGCGTCGGAGCGGCGGAGTTTTCGTCCGGACCGGACGGAGAGATCGAGTTCGATTACGACGGTGAATCTCCGGTGACCGCGGAATTCCATTACGACGGCAAGTGCGACCTCGTGTTCAGAACACTAGAATTTTCGGCGTTGCAATGATCAGGTTTTTCGAAAATCCGCGCATCGCGGTGCTGCGTCCCGATCAATGGGTGAAGAACGCCCTGGTCGCGGTGGGATTCCTGTTCGCGCTCGCGGACACGCTTCATCTGGCGTCGACCGTCGCGGCCGGGGCGCGGTGCGTCGCCGCCGTCGCCCTGTTCTGCCTCGTTTCCGGCGCGGTTTACATTCTCAACGACATCGTCGACGCCGACCGTGACCGAGCCCATCCGTCGAAGCGCAGGCGTCCGATCGCGTCAGGCGCGCTTTCCGTGCGCGCCGCCGCGGCGGAGGGCGCCGCTCTGGCGCTCGCGGCGCTGCTCGGCGGCGCGGCGCTCGGCGCGGATTTTTTCATTTCGATCGCTTCGTACGCGGTTCTGCAGGTCGTTTACACGTTCGTCTTCAAAAACGTGGCGTTGCTCGACGTTTCGTGCATCGCGGCCGGTTTCGCCCTGCGCGTTTACGCCGGCACGGCGGCCACGCGCGTTCCGGTTTCACCGTGGATTCTTTCGTGCACGTTTCTCGGCGCGTTGCTCGTGGCGCTGTGCAAACGCCGCGCCGAACTGCGCCTGCTCGGCGACGCGGCCTCGACGCACCGTCCCGTTCTGCGCGATTATTCCCCGCGCCGCACCGATTTTCTCATCGCCGTCGCCGCGCTCGCGTCCACCGCGTGCTACAGCGCGTGGACGCTCGCCGCCGAAACGATCGAAAAATTCGGTACGCGCGCGCTGTTCTGGACGATCGTTCCGATGATTTTCGCGTTGGCGCGGTTTCTCGACGTCGCGTGCAATTCCGACCGCGGCGGCAAGCCCGAGGGAATCGTCACGCACGACGTGCCGTTCATTCTCGCCATCGTCGCGTACATCGTCGTTTTTCTGGTCGTGAAATGAATGCGAAGGCAATCGTCGTCGGCGCCGGCGTGAGCGGCAAGGCCGCGGCGGCCGCGTTGCTGCGCCGGGGCTTCGACGTCACGCTCGCCGTGCGCGGACCGGATTCTTCGCTGGACGGACTCTTCCGCGACGGCGCGCGTATCGCGTCCGGGCCTCAGGCGGAAAGCGTTTCCGCGTTCGCCCGGGCCAATCCGTCCGCCGAGGCGGTGTTTTCGCCCGGACTTCCGCTCGACGCCCCCGAATACGCCGCCGCACGCGCCGGCGGACTGCGCGTGCGCGGGGAGCTTTCGCTGGGTTGCGAACTGTTCGGCGGCCGCGTGATCGCGGTGACGGGCAGCAAGGGCAAAAGTTCGCTCGTGAAGTTCATCGCCGACGCGCTCACGCGCCACGGCGCTTTCGCGGTGCCGTGCGGAAATTACGGAACGCCGGTGTGCGCGGTGGCCGACATGAACCCGCGCCCGGAATTCGCCGTCGTGGAGTGCAGCAGCTTCCAGCTCGAAGGCGAACACGGCGCGTTGCGCCCGGAGGCCGCGGTTTTTCTCAATCTTTCGGTCGATCATCTCACGCGGCACGGCACGATGGAAGCGTACCGCGACGCGAAACTCGGCGTTTTCGGAAATCTGCGTCCGGGCGGGCTCGCGCTCCTGCCGGAAAACGACGGTCCGTGGAACATCGGCGCACGCGCCGCGCAATTGCATCCCGGACTTGCGTTTTCCAGATTCCGCGCCGATGACGCGCGGGGCGTCGCTTCGGGTTATTTCGACAACGCGATTCTGATGCCGGCCGCGGCGGCGGCGGTGCGGACGCTGCGTCATTTCGGTCTGACGGATTCCGAAATCGCCGGAGCGTTCCGTGCGTTCGAGCCGCTGCCGCACCGCATGACCCGCGTGTGCGAACGCGGCGGCGTGACGTGGATCGACAATTCCAAGGCGACGAGTTTCGAAGCGCTTCTGGCGAGCGTGAAAATGTCTCCCCGTCCGGTTTTTCTGATCGCCGGCGGCCGCGCCAAGGAACCGGTGCCCGACATGGGCGCCGAACTCGCTTCCCTCGGAGTGGCGAAGTGCTACGCGATAGGGGAGTGCTCTGATGAGCTCGTGGCGCGGTGGGGACTCCGCCTCGGAGTCGAAGCCTGCGGCACGCTGGCCGTGGCGGCGTCCGCCGCCGCGCGCGACGCTTCGGCGGCGGGGAAGGGGTGCGTGCTGCTCGCGCCCGGCACGGCCAGCTTCGATCAATTCCGTTCGTTCGAAGAGCGCGGCGACGCGTTCGTCGCGCTCGCCATGCGGATCTGCGCACGCGCCGACCGCACTTGAATCCGCAATTCTGTCGTTCCGTTCTTACGCAAATCCCGTGCGCGCCGAGTGAAAATGTCAAGTTTTCCGCTTGTTCCGTTCCGGTGTCGCTTGTCATCCGTTCGTCCATCGCGGCCCCGTGTCGTTGCAGCGCCCGTGGAAGCCGTGCTTTTTCAGTGAAAACATAAACGCGCTCGCCGCCGCCCTGAAATCAAATGCACTTGCCCATGACACGCCATCCTCTCAATCCGATTCTTTCCGCGAAGGACATTCCGTTCGAAGCGTCTCTTGTTTTCAACGCCGGCGTCTGCAAATGGCAGGGCGAATACGTCATGCTTTTCCGCAACGACCACGGTTCGTCGGAAGCGGACTGGCTCGCCGCGCGTGACGGCGGGCGGTATCCCGGATTTTCGACGAACATCGGCATCGCGCGCAGTCGGGACGGCGTTCACTGGACCCCCGGTCCCGAGCCGGTCCTTGAGATGCACGACGACGAGATTCTCCGGGTTTACGATCCTCGTCTCTCTGTCGTGGAGGGCCGCCCCGTGCTCTGCTTCGCCATGGACACCCGTCACGGACTCCGGGGAGGCGTGGCGACGACGGACGACTTCGAGCGCTTCGACGTCCGCTCTCTTTCCGCGCCTGACAATCGGAACATGGTGCTTTTCCCTGAAAAAACGGGCGGCCGCTACGTGCGGTTGGAGCGCCCGATGCCGGTTTACTCGCGGTACGGCGGGCCGGAGCAATTCGACATCTGGCTTTCGGAATCGCCGGATCTGTGTTTCTGGGGACGTACCCGGCTCGTTCTCGGTGCGGAACGCGTGCCGTTCGCATCAACCAAAATCGGACCCGCCGCGCCGCCCGTGCGCACGCCGAAGGGATGGCTCGCGACGTTCCACGCCGTCCGGGTCGTCGAGCGCAATCTCGACTCGTGGGAGCGCGAATGGCACAAGGAATATCTCGCGGGACTGATGCTGCTCGACCTGGACGATCCGTCCGAAGTGATCGGAATGTCGCGTGAGCCGCTGCTCGCGCCGGAGACCGTCTACGAAACGCACGGCTACCGCGGTTCCGTGATTTTTCCGGGCGGAATGATTCTGGAAGATTCCGGTGAAGTGAAGCTGTACTACGGCGCCGCCGACACCGTCGAATGTCTGGCCACCGCCTCTCTGGACGACCTGCTCGGCCTTTGCGAACCATTGGCATGAACGGACTTTCCGTCGCTTCAGTTCTCCTCTGCGCTTTCGCCGCCGCCGCGGCGGCCAATCTCGTGCCCGAGGAAAAACGGGACGCCGTCGTTCCGTTCAAAGGTCCGGGCAAAACGGGCATGACGTACGTTCCGGTCTTTTTTCCGGCGGACGTCGAAGCCGTCGTCTTCACGTGCGAAATCAGGACCGAAGGCGTGGAACGCGGCGCGGAAAAATGGTTCGACGCGCGGATCATGACGGATTTCATCGATTCCTCCTGCAGGAAAATCGGCGGCGGTCCGGCGATCGGCGGGTGGACCGGCACCAACGGCTGGACGCCGGTGCGCAAGGTTTTCGAAGTTCCGTCGGGCGCGGCGGGAATCGCCATCATGCCGGCGCTTTTCAACGTGAATGCCGGCGCGTTCGAAGTGCGCGGCATGAAACTCGAAACGACGACCGCGCTTGAAGTTGCGCTCGACGGCGTCGAACGCAGCCGCATTCTGCCGTTGCGGCCGGAATGGACCACCGCCGCGCTGAAAG
Source organism: Kiritimatiellia bacterium (assembly GCA_045642845.1). GTDB lineage: Bacteria > Verrucomicrobiota > Kiritimatiellia > RFP12 > UBA3636 > JAZUJQ01. Next base: position 1,785 of record JAZUJQ010000338.1, on the reverse strand, counting down.
TCCGCGGCAACAGGCTTGTCGATGCCGGAACGGGCGTCGAAGTCCGGCTTCAGGGCGTGGCCGTGCCGTCGCTCGAATGGGGCCCCGACGGCGACCATGTCATGGAATCCGTCACGGCTCTCGTGGAAAACTGGAACGTCAACGCGGTGCGGCTGGCCGTGCATTCAAGCTATTGGTTCGGCCGCGGGAAATGGCAGAACCCTAAGACCGGCGCCGCGCGCTACCGCGCTTTGGTCGACGAGGTGGCCGACTTCCTCCAACGCCGCGGAAAATACCTGATTCTCGACCTGCACGAATACCGCGCGCCGCGTCCGCACCACGCCGCTTTCTGGCTTGACGCCGCCACGCGCTACAAAAATCATCCCGGCGTGATTTTCGGTCTGCTCAACGAGCCTCACGACATTTCGTGGAAAATCTGGCGCGACGGCGGCGTGACTTCCGGCAAGAGCACAGGTTCGGCGCCGGCGGAGAACTCCGAACGCCTCGCCGGCGAGCGCACGATCGGCATGCAGGCGCTCGTGAACGCGGTCCGCTCCACCGGCGCGCGCAATCTGGTTTCGGCCAGCGGACTCGATTGGGGATACACGCTCGACGGCGTCCTCTCCGGCTATGCGCTCGACGATGAAAACCTGATGTACGAGTCGCATTGCTATCCGTGGAAAAAAGGCTGGAAGAAAGCCTTCCTCGAGGCTGCGGAAAAGCATCCTGTTCTGATTGGCGAGGTCGGCGCGCAGGACACTCCGATGCCTTTCGAGGACAAGGACGCGTTCGTCCCTCCGGAGGAGTGGGTGCCGGACATGCTCGGCGTCATCCAGGAGCGCGGACTCAACTGGACCGCATGGAGCTTTCATCCGAAATGCAGCCCGTGCCTCATTTCGGGATGGGACTACGCGCCGACATCATATTGGGGCGTTTACGCGAAACGCGCGCTCGAAGGGGAACGCTTCACCGTGCGCCGGATGCGCTGAAGCCGCGTCAAAATATCAGCGCGGCGGCGGAAGCGAGGGCGACGACGATCGGCAGGGAAAATCCGGCGACCGCGGCGGCTAGGGCGACGACGGTGCCGCAGACTGCGGAAATCTGCGTGCCGGTGGACGAAAGGATTCCCGGCGCGATCATCGCGGCGAGCAGGGAGTATGGCAGATATTCAATGAACGCCACGACGTGCGGTTCGCGCAGAGGCTTGCGCAGAAGAGCCAAAGGGATGAAGCGCAGCAGATACGTCGCGACAGACGTGATAAGAATGACGAGGAAGACGCTCATTGCGCGGACGACTCCTCCTTGTGAGGAAACTTCCATGCGCAGAGCGCGGCCGCGGCGATGCCGCTGATCAGCAGGGCCGCGTTCGCGGAGGGTTTCACCGCGGACGGCAGAGCGAGAAGCGCGACGTTGATCGCGGCGGCGGCGGCGATGCAGAGCGCCGCGGAGCGCGACTTTTTCGCGACCGGCGTGAGAATCGCGATGAACATCGCGTAGAGCGCGATCCCGAGCCGCGCCAGGACGTTTTCGGGCAGAGCCGACGCGCACGCCACGCCGAGAGCGGAGCCGCCGGTCCAGCCGATCCACGACGAGACGAGCAGCCCGATCGTGTAGGCGAACGTCGGGCGGAACGGCCGCGTGACGGCCATCGCGACGATCTCGTCGGTGATCGAAAACGACAGCAGAACGCGGCGGCGGACGGAAATCCCCGGCGCGAGTTTCTGCGCGAGCGCGAGCGACAGCAGCACGTAGCGCAGATTGAGGGCGAGGCAGGTGACCGACGCCGCGACGCACCCCGCCACGGCG
>JAZUJQ010000337.1:0-2895 GCA_045642845.1 Kiritimatiellia bacterium | reverse complement strand
GCCAGGGCGTGCGGCTGTGCGTGATGTTCAAGCCGATTTCCGGACCGCGCGCCGGGGCGTGGATTCCGCACAGCGAATGCGCCGCGTCGAAACTCATGATCAAACCCGACGACGCGTCGGCGCATCTGCTCGACGTGCTGGAGGAGATCGCCGAATGCGATTTCACGCCGAAGTTCCTGACGGTGACGCCCGGAGATTTCATATGGCTGCTCGACGTCATGGGGCGCGACGGGCTTTCGTTCTTCGCCGGCGGCAGACCGTACGTCGTCATGCCGCGCGGGAACGCGGTCAAGTCGCGCGTCGACGCGTCGTTCGACGCCGAAAGCGGCGAAATACTGCTCGCCCTCAATTCGGACATCCCGGGGGCGGGCGAGGGGACCGTTCCCGAATATCTCGTGGCCTCCGGGCACGGCTACGCGCTGCTCGACGACACGTTCTGGCCGCTCGCCCGCACGCTTCCCGACGCGTATCTCAAGCTCTACCGCGAGACGATCCCGATCGACCGCAAGTTCACGAAAAACTTCCTCGAGATGGAGCTCGACAGGATGGCGTCGCTGTTCGACGTGAGCGTGGAGTTCCAGCGCGATCTGTTCACGTTCACGCCGGGGCGTCCGCGCTTCCGCCTCGTCGCCACGGCGCACGACGGCGAAAATGACGAACGCGAAATCACCCCCGAAACGCTCGGCGAAAACACCACGGTGGCGTTCCAGCTTTACGCGGATTACAAGATCCCCGGGGTGAACCGGGACGAATCCGTGTTCGCCAACGCGCCCGGCCAGAACATTTCGATTCCGGACGACAAGGATCCCTACGTCTATTTCGAGCGCAACTTCACCGCGGAGCGCGCCGCGCTTTCGACGCTGGCGTCGTTCGGCATAACCGGGCAGGGCGGGGTTACCGACGGCATGCAGATGCGCGGAGACCGTCTGGAGCCGGTGCGCGGCGCGGAACGGATCCTCGGATTCCTCGCGTCCACGATTCCGGCGATCCGCGCGATGGACAACTGGGCCGCCGTGCCCGAAAAGAAGCTCGCCTCGCTGCAGAGCAAGTGCGACTTCGTGAAGGTCTGCGTCAGCGCCGCCGACGTGCCCGACACGCCCGGGATTTTCGAGTTCAAGTACATGTTCCGCGCGCAGCACGGCGATTATCCTCTATCCGCGAACGAAATTTCCCGCGCCAAGGCGTACGGCCACAGCTACATCCGCAACGCGCACGGCAAGCTCATGCTGTTCGACGCGGCGGCGATCGACACGCTCGCGTCGCTGCAGCGCGAGTGCGGCATGACCTCCGCCGGCCCCGACGGGCTCATACAGTCCGTGCACATTTCCTCTTCGCAGGCGCCGTACGTGCTGGGGCGCGTCAAGCGTCTGGGCACGTCGAAGGTCGAATTCGACGATTCTTCCGCGCAGTGGGTGCGCCGTCACGAGGAATTCCTGCGCGGGCGCGGCATTTCCGACGACAAGGCGGCGATTCCGGAGAACGTGCGCAGGACGCTGCGTCCGTACCAGCGCGACGGCGTCGTCTGGCTGCGCTTCCTCGAGCGCAACGATTTCTGCGGCATCCTCGCCGACGAAATGGGCCTCGGCAAAACGCTGCAGACGCTCGCGTGGATTTCGATGGAGCGCTGCCACGAAGGCGAACGCAAGCGTCCCGCGCTCGTGGTGTGCCCGACGTCACTCGTCGAAAACTGGGAACGCGAAGCCGAACAGTTCACGCCTGATCTGAAGGTTCTGGTGCTGTCAGGACCCGATCGCCGCGAAATGTTCGGTCACGCCGACGAGTACGATATGGTGGTCACGTCGTACGCGCTTCTGCGCCGCGACACGGATTTTTATTCGTCGCACCGGTTCTCGATCGCCATTCTCGACGAAGCGCAGAACATCAAAAACCGCTCGACGCAGAATTTCATTTCGGCGCGGCGCATCTGCGCGCGGTCGCGTCTCGCGATCACCGGCACGCCCATCGAAAACGCGCTTTCCGACCTGTGGAGCGTGATGGATTTCCTGATGCCCGGCTATCTCGGCGACTATCCGGAGTTCCGCGCGTACTACGAAGTGCCCGCTTCTCTGCGCGGCGATCCGCTCTCGATGCCGAGCCAGGTGCGCGACGCGGAACGCGTGCTTGCGAAACTGCACGACCGCATCGCGCCGTTCATGCTGCGCCGTCTCAAGGACACGGTCGCGAAGGATCTGCCGCCGAAAATCGTGCAGACGTCGTGGACGCCGATGTCCGCGGAACAGAAGTCCGTTTACGACACGTGGCTCGCGAAATCTCGCGAAACGATTTCCTCCGCGGTGTCGTCGAACGGTTTCGGCGCTTCGCACATGGTCATTCTCACGGAACTGCTGCGTCTGCGCCAGATCGCGTGCCACCTCGCGCTGCTCGGCGACAGGAACCCCGCGCCGGACGCGGAGGAGCCGTCCGGCAAGCTGCAGGCGCTGCTCGACGTCGTGGACGAGGCCGCGGCCGAAGGGCACAGGGTGCTGGTGTTCTCGCAGTTCGTCGAGATGCTCAAGCTCGTGCGCGCTGCGTTCGACGCGCGGAACATCCGCTACTGCTACATCGACGGGCAGTCCACCGACCGCCTCGAAAGCGTGCATCGTTTCAACACCGATCCGTCGATTCCCGCGTTCCTCATTTCGCTCAAGGCCGGCGGCACCGGTCTCAACCTCACGGGCGCGGACGAGGTCGTTCTGCTCGATCCTTGGTGGAACCCCGCGATAGAGGACCAGGCGATCGACCGCGCGCACCGCATCGGCCAGAAGCGCACCGTCCACGCGCTCAAATTCATCGCTCCGGGCACGGTCGAGGAAAAGGTGCTCGACATGCAGCGACGCAAGAAGGCGATCATCCAGGCGACGATCTCCACGTCCGACGCCGATTCCATCGGCAAAC
>JAZUJQ010000336.1:0-4425 GCA_045642845.1 Kiritimatiellia bacterium | reverse complement strand
GCGCGTGCCGCGCGGAGGGCGACGGTTCGTTCGTGAACGCGTTCGTCACCGCTTCGCTCACGTTCTGCATCGGGGCGATGTCGATCGTGGGTTCGATCGAGGACGGCATAAAAGGCGATCCGTCGATCCTGCTGGTCAAGGCGACGATAGACGGCGTGGTCGCGGTGGTGTTCGCGGCGTCGCTTGGCAAAGGCGCGCTTTTTTCGGCGCTGACGGTCGTCGTCTACCAGGGCGCGCTCACGCTGCTGGCGCGCGTGGTCGCGCCGTTCGTGACCGCCGGGGCGATGTCCGCCGTGTCGCTTTCGGGCAACGTCATCATTTTCTGCATCGGCTGGAATCTCATGCACGACGAGAAGAAAATCCGCGTCGCGAATCTGCTTCCGGCGATGGTCGCGGCCGTTCTCTGGAGCGTTTTGGCGTGAGCGTCACCGCGTTCCAGCGCCGTGTTTTCGACGCGGTGCGCGGAATTCCGCGCGGGAGCGTCGTTTCGTACGGCGAACTTGCCCGGATGATCGGCTGCGGCTGCGCGCGCGCCGTAGGGCGGGCGTTGCGCGCGAATCCGTTCGCGCCGGAAACGCCGTGCCACCGCGTGGTTGCGGCGGACGGATCGCTGACCGGTTTCCACGGCCGGAGCGACGCCGCGGCGCTCGCGCGCAAACGCGCGTTGCTCGAGGCCGAAGGCGTCCGTTTCGATTTCTCCGGGCGTGTCGTGTCCGTGATCGGAGCCGCCGCGGAAGATCCGGTGAAACGTCGGTGACCGACTGAACCTGGCATCGGGCCCGCCATTCCGGCGCCCGGCTCGGCTCCGTCCGGGAAGGGGCGGACGTGCGTCAGCGCGCGGCGAAATACAGTTTCACGTCGTGCGGCGGGATGCGCGCGGAGAGCGCGCCGTCGAAAGCCGCCGGCTTTCCGCTCCAGAGCTCTTCGGCGGACGAGACGCCGAATTCAAGTTCGTTTTCACCGGCGCGGACGGTCCGCGCCTCGTCGCTCAGGTTGAACAGCGCCACGTAGACGCCCTTTCCGTCTTTGCGCGGCGCGATCCAGACGCTTTCGGAATCGTCGGTTCTCAGCGGCCTGCCGCCGGACGTATTCTTCCCGATTTCGAGAACCTTGCGGTTGGTGAGGAGTTTCAGCGTGAACGCATCGTTCTTCGTCAGTTCGCCGCCGATCATGAGCGGACTTCTGGCCATGCACCACAGCGACATCATCACGCGCTGTTCGCCCTTCGTGAAGCGCGTGCGTTCATCCGGATTCTCGCACTGCCGCAACGCGCCGACGGGCAGCATGTCCGCATCGGGCCAATGTCCGGGGCCCGCGTGGACGCACCATTTCTCCTCGCGCTCGAACATGGCTTTGAGCAGACGCCAATCGTCCCAGAAATCGTCGGTTATGCGCCACATGTTGGCGTACCGTTTGAGGTGGTCTGCCTTTTCCAGAGGCGCGGGGCCGGGGCTGAGACTGAGAACGATGTCGCGTCCGCACTTCCGGGCCGCGCGTGAAATCAGTTCTATCTCCCCGGCGCAGTGCGGATATTCGCGGGCGATGTCGTCGCACTTCACGAAATCCACGCCCCACGACGCGTAGAGCCGGAAGATGGAATCGTAGTAGGCTTCGGCCGCCGGACGATCGCAGCGCAGACCGTACATGTCCGGATTCCACGCGCAGATGGAATGGGGGTTCGCGGCTTCGTGGCAGCGGAACGCGCCGCCTTCGATCGGCATGCGCAGATGGGCCGCGAGGCGCGGCATTCCGCGCATGATGTGGATTCCGAACTTGAGCCCCAGCGCGTGGATGAAGTCGGCGAGCGGTTTGAATCCGGCGCCGCCCTTCGCGCTCGGGAAGCGGTTCTCCGCCGGAATAAGCCGGCCGAAGCCGTCCATGCGCAGTTCCGCGAACGGTTCGTAGTCGTGGTTGACGGCGTTCGGGCGCGACCACTGTATGTCGATCACGATGTATTCCCATCCGCAGTCTTTCAGATGCTTCGCCATGTATTCGGCGTTTTTGCGGACGATCTCCTCCGTCACGGCGGCGCCGTGGCAGTCCCAGCTGTTCCAGCCCATCGGGGGCGTGTGCGCTATCATTTCCGGATCCTCCTCAGATCATTCTGCGCACGAACTGCAGCGGACCGGCGCGACGGCCGACCGTCGTGAGTCCGCTTTCCCGCAACGCGGCGAGAATCTGCGGCAGAACGGGCGAAGAGGAGTCGAGGTCGGAGTCCGCCAGATCGCCGTAGCAGCCGGCGCGGGTCTGTTCGAAGGCGCGGGGCAGGGGATCGGAGCCGTGGATCACGCGGCGGCCGAGCGTGCGCGCCTCGGCCATGGCCGACGGTTCCATCCAAAAGACGGGGCGCAGCGAAGAGTCGCCGATCAAAAGCTGGTCAGGCGCGAAACGGCGGAACAGCGAGCGCACCGTGCGTTCGCGCGAGAACATCCACTTGCCTACGCCCCAGGCCAGGACCGCGAGAGCATCGCGCGCGAGGGAATCGTCGATCGTTTCGACAAGCGGCGTGCCGTCCTTCACCGCTTCGCGGACGCCGAGCGAGAGCACCTCGATGCGCTCGGCGCAGGCGATCTGGCGTCCGGCGACCACGGCGACGTCCGGGCCGCCGTCGGCGAACTTGAACAGCAGCGCGCGGTCTTCGGCGCGCGCGAGGGTGCTTCCGGCGGGCGTGATCGCGCCGGCTTTCAGGTCGCCGAAAACATCGGCGCCATGCCGCTCCGCCAGCATCATCGCGCCGGCGGACGCACCGTGTTTTTTCGTGCGCCGGCGGAATTCGGCGAACAGCGAATCAATGTCGAACGACGGATAGACGTGGACGTGCGAATCGATGAACAGAGACATGACGGAAACTGAAAGAATTGAATCCGAGGAGCGACCGGAGCGGAGAGCCGGAACTTCATTTCACCGGCCGACCGCGCACGCGCAGACGCCGAGAACGGCTCCGAGCAGCGCGAAGGCCGCGGAAAAGAGGCGCGTGCGTTCAGGAGTCGCGTTGGCGTACGTTATCGCGTCGCGCAGATACCACGGGCGCGAAACGACGAACATTCCGGCGACGGCTATGGCGTAGGCGGTGACAATGACCGGCAGACGCCAGACCGTGCCGTTCCACTGCGCGGCGGAGAGCAGCGGCGCGGGGACGAGCACCATCACGAGCCCGGCGGCGCGGCATGCGAGCAGGTTGTGCAGCGCAAGGCCCGTCGCGACGACGGCGACGATGAAGAAAATCTGGACGTAAGGCAGAAGCGCGGGCGCGACGGACGGCACGAAGTCGCCGAGCATCACCGGAAGCCACAGCGAAGTCCACGCCATGGCGACGACGGTGAGGACCCAGCCTGCGACTTTGTCGCGCGGAAACGCCTTCCAGAAGCGCGCGGCGCGCGCCGGAGCGGCGAGTCCGGCGATCGCCCGAAGGACGAACGCGGCGGCGAGCAGGCCGGCGAGCGCGGGAAGCGCCGGATGATCGGGTTTGAGGAACATCAGTTGTCGAATCCTATCCAGAACACGAATTCACGGGTGCGGGAGATTTCGTCGTCGCGATCGAGCACGTGGGCGTAGTCGAGACGGATCGGGAAGCCGACGAAGTCGAAACGCAACCCGGCGCCGACTGACGACGCGCAGGAGCCGAAGTCGAAATCGAACGAATCCTCGCAGACGTTGCCGATGTCGTAGAACGTCGCGAAGCGGATGTTTTCGAACAGCGGCACGGACAGTTCGGCGGTCGCCCAGAAGAGTGATCTGCCGCCGACGGGGCCGTAGTCGGTCGGATCGAGATCGTACGTCGCCTTCGGGCCGATGGCGCGATGGCGGAAGCCGCGCACGTAACGTCCGCCGCCGAGGAAGAAGCGCGAGCCGATCGGGATCTCGTCGTCGTCGTTCATCGTGTCGACGGACGAGAGGCGTCCGGAAAGCGAAAGGAGGAAGCCGAAGGGAAGCGAGAAGTACTTGTACGCTTTGAGATCGACCTGGTAGAAATCGTAATCCGAGCCGAACGCTCCGTTGAACAGCTCGAAAGACGCGTTGGCGCGCATGCCGCGGTGCGGGACGATGGCGTTGTCGCGCGTGTCGTAAAGCCAGAAGAGGCGCATCGAGCCGAGCATGTAATCGTCGTCTTCGTCCAGATACGAGAACTCCCGTTCCGGATAATCGAGCAGGTGCATCGGATCGGCGATCACGTCGTCCAGCGTCACGAACGTGATGTTGTAGGAAAGTCCGACGCGGCCGACCCAGGGCACCATCTTTTCGATGCCGACGGAGCCGCCGATGCGGCGCTCCTCGTATTCGTCGTAGGCGCGGTTCTTGATGAAGACGTCGACGTCGAGCGCGAGGCGGCGGTCGAGGAACCAGGGTTCCACGAACGAGGCGTCCAGATCCGTCGAATCCTCGGCCAGAGTGAGATCGATGCGGGCCTTCTGGCCGGCGCCGCGG
>JAZUJQ010000335.1:0-6806 GCA_045642845.1 Kiritimatiellia bacterium | reverse complement strand
GGTTGAAAAACTCCGACGGCTGGCAAAAAATCTCCGCTGCCGCTCCGCCGTGCTCCGCGGCGTTCAGCCGCAGACTTTCGGCGGGATGGAAATCGAGTCGATCGCGGTCGAGTAATTCTGTCATTCTGTTCGCCTCCGAGTTCCGTGCGTGTCGAATCGACGGTGCGGAGCGCGGTATATTCGGCGGAGCGGTAGCGGGAGCTTCACGGATCGGAGTTTCTTTTCAAACGGAGCAGGAGTGCGGGGTGTGTCCCCGCATTTTCGCAGGTGCGAGGCTTGTTCCCGCATTTTCGTCACGTGGGTTGAAAAACTCCGACGGCTGGCAAAAAGGCTCCGCTGCCGCTCCGCCGTGCTCCGCGACGTTCAGCCGCAGACTTTCGGCGGGATGGAAATCGAGTCGATCGCGGTCGAGTGCAATCGATCGCGGTCGAGTAATTCTGTCATTCTGTTCACCCCCGAGTTCCGTGCGCGCCGAATCGACGTTGCGGAGCGCAGTATATTCTGCGGAGCGGTAGCGGGAGCTTCACGGATCGGAGTTTCTTTTCAAACGGCGCAGGAGTGCGGGGCGTGTCCCCGCATTTTCGCAAGTTCGGGGCTTGTCCCCGCAGCGGCTGGAAATTCCGGAAAATCCAGTTCTTCCGGAGTTGCCGGAAAACGCCGGGGCGGCGCGTTGGCGGTCCGTGCCCGGGTCGAAAAAACAATGCGGAAAAACGATGGCGATCCAAGCGTTCCGGACGATGTGAGAAAAGGCGTGTTTTCTGCTAACATTAAGGCCATTGAGGAAATGCCAATGAACACCGATTTCGTGCCGCAGTGGCTCATCGAGAGAAAACGCGACGGGGGAGAGCTTTCGGACCCTGAAATCCGCGAATGGATCGCACGCTATTCAGACGGCCGTCTGCCGGATTACCAGATGGCGGCGATGGCGATGGCGATCGTCATCCGCGGGATGAACGAACGTGAAACGCTCGCGCTCACTGACGCCATGATGCGTTCGGGCGACGTGCTTTCGTGGGACGATCTCGACCGGCCCACGGCCGACAAGCATTCCACCGGCGGCATAGGCGACAAGCTTTCGATTCCTCTCGCGCCGATCGTGGCGGCGTGCGGTCTGGCCGTTCCGATGATTTCCGGGCGCGGCCTCGGCATCACGGGCGGAACGCTCGACAAACTCGATTCGATTCCGGGATACGACACCCGTCTGTCGGTCGCCGGATTCCGCTCCGTCGTCAAAAAGGTCGGATGTTCCATCGTCGGGCAGACCGACCGTCTCGCGCCCGCCGACCGCAAACTTTATTCGCTGCGCGACGTGACGGGCACCACTCCGTCGCTCGCTCTCATAACGGGCAGCATTCTTTCGAAAAAACTCGCCGAAGGCGCGCAGACGCTCGTATTCGACGTGAAGTGCGGCAAATCGTGTTTCATGCCCACTCCGAAGGCCGCCCGCGAACTCGCCCATTCGCTCGTCTCCGTTTCGCAGGGCGCCGGCCGCTCCGCGCAGGCCCTGATCACCGACATGTCGCAACCCGTCGGCCGCGCCGCGGGCAACGCGCTTGAAATCCGCGAGTCTGTGGAAATTCTGCAGGGCCGCGGCCCCGCGGACGCGGTCGAGCTGATCATGGCGCTCGGCGCGCGCATGCTCGTGCTTTCGAAACTGGCGAAAAACGATTCCGCCGCGCGCAAGGCGATGTCGGAGAAACTCGCTTCCGGAGAGGCTCTCGAAGTTTTCGCGCGCATGGTCAAGGCGCACGGCGGCGACCCCCGCGTGGCGGAGTGTCCCGAAAAGGTTCTGCCGAAAGCGAAGGTCGCGGTCGACGTGCCGGCGCCGCGTTCCGGATACGTGACGGCCGCGGACACGAGCGTCATAGGGCGCGCCATTCTGCAGCTCGGCGGCGGACGTCAGGCGGTCACGGACGTGATCGACTACGGCGTCGGCGTGGACAATCTCGTCAAGGTCGGCGAACGGGTCGACAAAGGCGAGCCGCTTCTCCGCCTGCACGCCGGATCGAAGGCCGACGCCGAAGAGTTTTCGAAACGCATCGCCAAGGCGTTCGAAATTTCATCGAAGAAGCCGGATCCCCGGTCGCCGGTGATCTGCAGCGTGACGCATTGAGCACCCGTCGTTGAAGATGATCATCCGCGAACCGGTCCTGCACGAAGCTCCGACGACCTTTTTCGGCCGTTTCGGGCGCGTCGTGCTTTCGGCGATAGCGGAGACGGGGCGTGCGACGTCGATATGCCTCGGCGGCATCGCCGCGATGCGGTACGCGTTCACGCGGCGCAACCGCCGCGAAATCGTGCGCCAGATGTACCAGTGCGCGGTGTGCAGTCTGCCGGTGGTGAGCGTCGTGGCGTTTTTCATCGGCATGATTCTTGCGTTGCAGCTCGGACTGCTTCTGCGCGATTACAACCAGGAAATGCTCGTCGGGTCGGCCGTGATGGCGACGATGCTCCGCGAAATGGGACCGTTCATGAGCGGTCTGGTGCTGGCGGCCAGCGTCGGCGGCGCAATGGCGGCGCAGATCGGCACGATGACGGTGAACGAAGAGATCGCGGCGCTTGAAATCATGGACATCCCTCCGGTGCGCTTTCTCGTCATGCCGCGTCTCGTGGCGATGGCGTTCACGGTCCCCATGATGAGTTTCTACACGTGCATGCTGGGGCTGCTCGGCGGCGCGGTGGTCAGTTTGACCCAGCTTTCCGTGCCGTGGGTCGTGTACTGGCAGAACGCGTTCGATTTCGCGGACGACAAAGCGCTGTGGGTCGGGATGTTCAAGGCGTTCCTGTTCGGGTTCGTGATCGTGACTGTTTCGTGTTACGAGGGCTTCGTCACGGAACACGGCGCGGTCGGCGTCGGCCGCGCGACGCGCCGCAGCGTCGTCACCAACTTCCTGCTGATTCTCGTGATCGGCTACTTCGTCACCAGATTGTTCTACTGAGAGCGCGCCATGGAGACGATGATAAGATTCGAACACGTGACCAAGACGTTCGGCGCGAAAACCGTGCTTCAGGACGTGTCGTACGAAATCGGCAAGGGCGAAATCTTCACGATCGTCGGGCCTTCCGGCACGGGTAAAAGCGTCTCGCTCAAGCACATGATCAGACTGCTCACGCCGACGTCCGGCAGGGTGTGGGTCGGCGACGATTGCGTGAGCGAGGCGGAAGGCCGCGAACTCTCGCGCATCCGCGCCCGCTTCGGCTATCTTTTCCAGAGCGGCGCGCTGCTGGCGTGGATGAACGTGTACGACAACGTGGCGCTGCCGTTGCGCGAAAACACGAAACTTTCCGAAAAGGAAATCGACGCGCGCGTCCGCGATGCGCTTGAAAAAGTGAATCTGGAGCGCGACCACAAGTCGATGCCGTCCGACATTTCCGGCGGAATGCAGAAACGCGCCGGGTTGGCGCGCGCGATCGTGATGCAGCCGGAAATCGTGCTGTACGACGAGCCGACGAGCGGCCTCGATCCGGTGATTTCGCGTCAGGTCGACGAATTGATCCGCGATCTTTCGTCGAGACTCGGGATAACATCGGTCGTCGTCACGCACGACCTTCACAGCGCGCTTTCGATTTCAAGCCGCATCGCCATGCTCTCCGGCAGCCGTCTGCTCACGCTCGCCGCGCCGGAGGACTTCGTGAAAACCGATCTGCCGCAGGCGAAGGCGTTCCTTGACGCGCAGTACATAACGCGCAGCGGAAAATGGAGCACAAAATGAAGAACAAAGAACTCGCTTCCGAATTCGCCGTCGGTCTCTTCACGACCGCGATATTCCTCGGCCTTTTCGTCTTCACGATCGTCATCTCGGGCAAGGATCTTCTGAACAAAGGAGTGCACAAGATCGAAATCGTGATGCCGGACGCGATGGGCCTGCGCGCCAACGACGCCGTCTATTCGCGCGGCGCCCCGGTGGGCACCGTGACGCGCGTCGAATTCGCCGAGGACGGCGTGCACGTCGACGCCAAGCTCGACAAGCCGCTCACGATCCACGAGGGATACAGGATCAGCGTCGTGGCGACGTCGATTCTCGGCGGCCGGCAGGTCGTGATCGAAGCGGGCGACCAGGACGCTCCGGCGGTTCCGTCGGACGAGCCGCTCGTCGGCGAAATGCCGTCGGATCTGATGTCCGAAGCCACGGCCGTCGTCGCGCGCATCAAGGAGGCTCTGGACGACGCCACGGTGCAGTCGTTCAAAAACGTCGTCACGAATCTCGATTCGTTCTCCGCCGATCTGCGCTCCATCGGAGGACGTCTCGAACGCGGCGAAGGCACTCTCGGCAAACTGCTTTCGTCCGACGATTCGATTTACACGAATCTCGTCGCGATCGTGTCGGATCTCAAAGACATCAGCGGCCGTCTCGAACGCGGCGAAGGCACGCTCGGCAGACTGCTTTCGTCGAACGACGAGGTTTACACCAATCTCAATGCGACCGTCGAGAACCTGCGCGTCATAACCGAACGCGTGGAAAATGGCGAGGGCACGCTCGGCAAGCTGCTTTCGTCCGACGACGCGGTGTACGCCGATCTGCAGGCCACGCTCGCCAACCTGCGCGGCATTTCCGAACGGCTCGAGAAGGGCGAGGGGTCGCTCGGCAAACTGCTTTCGTCCGATTCTTCGCTCATAGACAACGTGGACGGCGCGGTCACCGACGCCCGCGAACTGCTCGACGATCTGCGCGAAGCGAACACGCTCTCGACGTTCACGTCGATGCTGATGAGCGGATTCTGAAAGGAGCCCGTGCATGGACGGTGGAAACAAAACGAGTCTGTTTTTCAGTCCGAGGCAGTCCGCCATCATCGCGACCGGCCTCACGGCGATCGCGCTGTGCGCCACGATAGTGTGCGTGTGCGGCGCCGCGCTGATGGGTCTCAAGTTCGTGTCGGCGCACTCGGCCGTGCTGCTGCCGCCGATAGCGGCGGTCATTCTGGCCAAGGTGCTGCAGCCTCTGCACGACGTTCTCCGCAGGGGCATACTCGCCTCGCTTCCGAAGCGCCGGCGTGAAACGCGTTCGGCGTACGCGATCGCGGCCGTGTGCGCGGCGGTCGTGACGATACTCGCGGTTCTCGTGCCGCTCGCCGTGTTCGTCTGGTATTTCGGGCATTCTCTCGTGGTGCAGATCGTGTCGCTCGTTAAGGGCGTGCCGGAGTTTCTCGAAAAACTGCGCGCGACCAAGCCGGATTTGGCGAAATTCCTGGCCGACAACGGTCTGGATTCGTTTCTGCAGTCGTTCGATCCCGCGCAATGGATCAACCTCGAATCGATCACGGGCGAAGTCAAGGACCGCGCCCTGCGCATCGTCGGCGGCGTGCCGGCGTTCGTCGACGCCGTTTCCGGCTGGCTCATGCTTCCGGTGTATCTTTTCATCTATCTGCTGACGCGTCCGTTCGGCGGCAGCGACATTTCCGGAGTCATGCTCGGCACGAGCGAGCGCACCCGCCGCAACGTGACGTTCCTCATCGACGAGTTCATCCGCATCGTCGTCGGCTTCTTCCGCGGCCAGGTGCTCGTCGCGATCATCGAGGGCGTGCTGTTCGGTCTGGGCTTCCAGTTCGTCGCGCATCTGCCCAACGGCATGCTGTTCGGACTTCTCGTCGGCGTGGTGAACATCATCCCTTACATGGGCTCGATTTTCGTGATGCCGATCGTGTCGCTTTACGCGTTTTTCGGCGTGGACGGAGGCTGGCCGATGCTGATCCCGGTGCTGCTCGTGTGGGCCGCGGTCGGACTCGCGGATTTTTACATCACGCCGCGCGTGCAGGGCGAGGAAGTGGGGCTCGGCACGTTCTGGGTGATCTTTTCGCTGTTGTTCTGGGGCTCGGTCATCGGCGGTTTCGCCGGACTGTTCCTCGCGGTTCCGCTCTCCGCTTTCATCGCCGTGATCTGGCGTCTGCTCAAGAAGGAGTATTTCTCGAATGAGAGAAGGTGAAGACGAAGACGCGGCGCTCATGATCCGCGCGGGCCGCGGCGATCTGGATTCTTTCGAGAAACTGGTGCGCCGGCACGAAAAGCCGTTGGCGAACTTTTTCGTCCGCAACGGCGTTTACAGTGATACGGAGGACCTTGTACAACAGACGTTTCTGAAAATCTACAACATCCGGAAGAGCTACAAGCCGTCGGCCAAGTTCACGACGTTTCTCTACACGGTGGCGCGGCATGCGCTGATCGACCATCTCCGGGCGGTCGAACGTCTGGAGAGTCTGCACGACCGCGCGGGCGCCGACATGGCGGAGAACGCGATCGTCCGTCCGTACGGCGGCGAAGTTTCGGATGCCGAAACCGCGCTTGAAATCCTCTCCCCGGAACTGCGGGAAACCGTGGTGCTGGTGATCATGCAGGGGATGGCCTACGGAGAAGCGGCGGAGATTTTGGATGTGCCTTTGGGAACGGTCAAATCGAGAATTCACGCGGCGCTTGCGCAGATGCGCGCGCACATAACGCAACAGAAGCCATGCAAAGAATCAGATTCATCGCGCCAGGCCCGGGCGGAGTCCTGAACGACTTTCCCGAATATTCGGATTTGATCCTCGCGCTGTCGTCGTCCGGCGGTTCCGCCCGCGGATGCCGTTCTGTCGCTTCGTCGGTGCGCGCCGAACTCGAACGCCGCGCCGCGCGCCGCCGCGCGTTGCTCGCGTGGACCGTCTCGGCCGCCGCCGCCGCGGTCGTCTGCGCGTTTTCGGTTTACGGTTTTTCCCGCGACGCCGGCGACAGGTCTCCGTCCGCGGCCGAATCGCTCGTTTCTTCCCAGCGGGCCGACGGCAGCTGGGCGGCCGAACGCGGCGGCGAACTGAAGTCGGGGGCCAAGCGGGCTTAG
>JAZUJQ010000334.1:0-10481 GCA_045642845.1 Kiritimatiellia bacterium | reverse complement strand
TGGTTTCGGCCCTGCCGAAGGTGCTTTACGTCGTTCCGGAAAATCCGAACGCGCGCTATCCGTACGCGACGCGCGAAACCGCGGCGACGAACGTGAACGACGCCGTCGCCGCGGCGGTTCTGGACGGCATCACGATCTACGTGGCCGACGGCGAATACAGCCAGACCCGGGCGATCGGACTCTCGCGCGGGATTTCGCTTGTGGGCGAGTCGGGGAACGCCGGGAACGTCGTCGTCAGGAACCTGACCGGCTACAGCGGCGACACCGCCGCATGCAATCTTCTGATGGAAAATTCCGCCGCATTCGTTTCCGGCATGACGTTCGCCGACGCGAAGATACGCAACAAAGCGAACACCGGCGCGGTGACGGTTCACGACGGAACCGTTTCGAACTGCGTGATCGCCGCGGCCGAAGGCCAGGTCAGCTACTACACGCAGTGCGCCGGTCTTTACATGGACGGCGGACTGGTGACGCACTGCGTGATCCGCGGCAACGGTATAGACAAGAAAAGCACGCAGGGAGGGGAGACTCCTGGCGCGATGGTGGCCGGAGGATCGCTCGAAAACTCGCTTGTCATCGGAAACTTCCGCGGCAACACGGCCGACGGCGTCTGCCGCGCGGTGTGCGTCAAAGGCTCCGGTCGCGCGCTCAACTGCGACATTCTCCTCAATACGTTCGGCTGCACCGTCGAGGGCGGGGCGCGGGCCGTCGATGTCGACGGAAGCGCGACCCTGCAGAACTGCGTCGTGTTCGGCAACCGCGACAAGGACGGCGCCGCGGCGGGAATCGCGGCGTCCGGCACGGCGAACGTCGTCGCGTGTTTCGGAGACGACGACATCGACGAATCGGCGTTCAAGAAGTACGAACTCGGCGACTACACGCCGAAAGCGGGCGGCGCTCTCATCGGCAAGGGCGTGACGCCGGACGGCTGGGAGGACATCGTCGACCTCGCCGGCAGGCCGCGCCTCATCGGCAGAGCCGTCGACGTCGGCTGCTACGAAGGAAACTCCGCAGGATTCTCGATCAGCTTCAAATGACGCGAAACGTGAAACGCGCGGCTCTGCTGCTGTCGGTCGCCGCGCTTGCGACGGCGGCTTCCGCCGAACTCCGCATATCGGACGTCTGCGCGAGCTGTCAGCCCGACGTGCCTGCGTGCAAGGACCTCGGGTGGGTCGAACTCGTCAACGACGGCGATGAGCCGGTCAACCTGAAAGACTACAAGCTCGTAACCACCAACCGCGGGAAAAAACTCAAGACCGGCGACAAAGACATATCCCCGCTTCTCGACCGCGAAGTGGCCCCCGGCGCTGCGACGCGCGTCTACACCGGCGAGATGTTCGCGAACGGCGACGACGGAACGACGGTGGCGGAATACGACTACGGCGTCTACGGGCGCATCATGGTCGTTCCGAAGAAGATCAATCAGAAGAAGTATCCGATGGTGCAGCTTCTGAAAGGCAAAAAGACGCTTCAGACCGTTTTCGTGCCGGTCGATCTCGCGGACGGACTCGTCTACCACGCCGCCACGCGCACGTTGGGCGACGATCCGCGTCCGTACGGTCCGAACATCGGCTGCCTTTACGGCGTGAAAGACGCGGAAGATCCGTGGAAGGCGTTCCCGCAGGCGGAAATCGGCGTCGATTACGACGTGCGCTTTCCCGTGAATCCGATCGATCTTTCGGCGGCCGACGCGGACCGGATCGCCTCCGTGCGGCTCATATACCGGGTCGCTCTCGGAGAAGCCGTGACGAACGCGGCGCCGATGACGGCGGTCGAGACGAACGCCGCGGACGGCGTCGTCTACGCCGGGACGATACCCGGCGCGGCGTTCTCGGCGGCCGGACAGCTCGTCCAGTTCGCCGCGCTCATAACTGACGGCGCGGGGCGCGAATTCAGGTCTCCGAGTTTCCGGAACCCCGACGACGGCTGCGAGTGGTACGGCACGATCGTCGAGCCGGACGGACTCGATTCGGCGACGCTGCAGACGTTCCATCTCTTCGCTGACGCCGCCAGTCTGTCGCAGATGAACACGGACGAGTCGAAACAGGACCGTTCCGTCGTCCCGTATTGCGCGCGCGTGGGCGTGTACGACTCGGAGTCCGGACTTTATTTCGACAACGTGCGCATAGACCTGCGCGGCAACACATCCGGGGCGTTCCACAAGAAATCGCACGGGCTGCGCTTCAACAAGTGCCAGCCGCTCGTCTTTTCGAACGACTTCACGCGGGCTGAAATAGAGTGCCGCAAATCGTCGCTTGTCGCCGAATTCGTCGATCCTTCGCTCGTCCGCCAGTCGCTTTCGTTCAAGGTGTTCCGCGACATGGGGCTTCCGACTCCGTTCCACTATCCGGTGCGCGTGAACCTCAACGGCGAGTTCTACCAGCTCGCGTTCCATTCAGAGCGGTTCACGGACGAACTCATCGAAGACCACTACGGATTCGATCCGCTCGGTTACGGCTACAAAAACGCGGGCGACCTGCAGTATCTGAACACGCATGCCGGGAGCATCGAGAAGAAGACTCCGGACGACGGCAGTGAGAACGACCTTTCGGTGCTGGCGACGCTTTCAGATGCGCTCAAAGGATCCGACGCGACGGCGACGGCGGTGCGGCTGCTCGACCTGCCCGCCTGGATCAACTACCTCGCGGCGGCCCGAATCACGCACGAAACGGACGATGCCAACGCGAATCTGTCCGTCTACTTCGACGCCAACGGCACCGGCACGTGGATGCCGCTCTGCTACGATCTCCAGCTCTCCTGGGGGCAGTCGTGGACCGGCAACGAGAACAAGCGCGGCACCGTCGCCGACGACGACTCCGGCAAATCCCATCCGTTTTACGACGGCGGCAACCTCGCGTTCAAGGCCGTCTGGAGCAGCGAAAAGTTCCGCCGCCTTTATCTGCGCCGGTTGCGGACGCTGATGGACGACGTGCTGAAGGAGCCCGGCACGCCGCGCTGCGAAACGCCGTTCTGGGAGTACGTGTCCGCGGTGACCAACGCCGCGCGCGCGGAGGCGACGCTCGACCAGGCGAAATGGAAACCGCAGACCTACGCGATCAACCAGCCGATGCATTCGTGGAAAACCTGGATGTCCGTCGAGACGGCGCTGGACGACCTCTGGTCCAACTACGTCGAGAAGCGCCGCACGCATCTTTTCGTGACGCACTCCGTCACGAACTCCGCGAAGGCGATCGGCTACGGCAAAACCCTGAACGCCGGCATTCCGCTCCCGCAGGCGCCGACCGCCGAACTCAAGGACGGCTTTTCGGTCGTGCCGTACGCCGACGGCGCGCTTGTGAAAAACGGTGCGCTCGTGATCCGCAACGGCAACGCCGCCGCCGTCGACATGTCCGGATGGAAACTCTCGAAGGCCGTCAAGTGGACTCTGCCTCCCGGCACGGTCGTGGATGCGGACGACGTGATTTACATCGTCGCCGACCGCAAGCGGTACGTCGAGGCGCGCGGACAGTCGCTGACGGACGAAGTCATCGTGGGCAATGCCGAGTTCAACGACGTCGCGCGGAATCCCGTAGTGCTTGAGGACGCCGACGGCATCGGCGTGATCAAGGCGTATCCGCCTCCGGTCGTGGAACTCGGCGGAGTGACGGCGACGCCGGGAACCGATTACGCCGGTTCGCGCGTCGTCGTGTCGCTGGGAGACGGGTTCGCCGCGAACGGCTGCGACGTTGCAGCGACGCTGTCGATCGACGGTTGCGCGGACGCCGTGGACGGCGAAGTCGATCTGAAGGCGGGGACGATTGCGTTCGACGCGTCCGGCGTCGCGGCGCTGTCGGCTTCATCCGTTCGCTCCGGAAAAGTGACCGTTGCGGTCGGCGGCGTCGTCAACACGTGCGCCGTCGTGTTCGAGCAGGGTGCGGTGACCCGCATCCCGTCATCCGGTTGGATCCGCGAAACATCCGCTGACGTCGGCGCGACCGGCGCGTGGTCGACCGGGCCGGAAATCCGCGGTTCGTCCATGTATTTCGAGGACGGATCGTCGTTCGCCCCGTCCGCCGCGATGCCGGATTCCTCGGTTGCGGTGATGACGTTCCGCGGCGCGCTCGGCGGCGCGCCCGACGGCGATTTCGATCCCGATGCCCATGCCGGCGTGAAAATCGTGGACACAGTCCTGGGCGACCGCTACGCTTTCAAGACCGCGTACGGCGTCGAAACCAACATGCTGGTCGAGGCCGAACGCGGCAGGGAAGTGGAGGTCGAGGTTCGGCTTGATTACCGTCTCGGACAGGCCGTTTACACGATCGACGGCAGGGCGTTCGGTCCGTACGGGACGGTTCCCGGCGCGGTGCGCACGTCGGAAATCGTTTTCGGCGGCTGCGGCGACATCGAATCTCTGACCGGTGAACACGAGAAACGGGAACTCGACGCCAATCTTGCGAAAGCCGGCGACACGGAGTATGCGACGGTGGCCGACGCGGTCGAGGCCGGCGGTTCGCCCGTCCGTCTTCTCTGGGACGCTTCGTGGCGCCCGGAGAAACACGGCGTGTGGACGTTCGATTTCGGCGGACACACGCTCGACCTCGGCGACGGACCGGCGGATCCTCCGATCCGTTTCATCGAGAATTCCGACGGCACGACGACCGTCACGTGGCGTATTCCCCGTTTCTTCATGAGCTTCCGGTGACCGCGCCCCCCCGCATCGGCCCCAGGGGGCGGCCGTCCCGATCGCGCGGGACGGCCGGCCGGTTTTCATCCCGCGATTTCCCTTTTGATTTTTTCAAAAAAGGGGGTTGTTTTTGTTTCATCGCTTTGCTAGACTTCCTGCCCGCTTTACACGTAAAGACTCAAAATTCATTGACATGCCTACCATCAATCAGCTTGTTCGCAAAGGCCGCCGCACGCTCTCGAAGAAGAGCAAGTCGCCGGCTCTCAAGAACTGTCCTCAGCGCCGCGGCGTCTGTCTGCTCGTGAAAACGCAGACTCCGAAAAAGCCGAACTCGGCTTTGCGCAAGGTCTGCCGCGTCCGTCTGACGACCGGCTATGAAGTGACCGCGTACATCGGCGGCGAAGGCCACAATCTTCAGGAACACAGCGTCGTTCTCGTGCGCGGCGGCCGCGTGGCCGACCTTCCCGGCGTGCGCTACCACGTCGTCCGCGGCACTCTCGACTGCCTCGGCGTCAACGGCCGCAAGCGCGGTCGTTCGAAGTACGGCATGAAGCGCGGCAAATAATTCGTAAGGAGAAGCAGAGATGTCTCGCAGAAAGAACGCCTCCGTCGGCAAGCGTGCGGTCCAGCTCGATCCGAAATACGGTTCGGAGCTCGTTTCGCACATGATCAACTACTTCATGCGCAAGGGCAAGAAGACGACGGCCCAGCGCATCGTCTACGGCGCGCTCGCGGAGCTCGACGGCAAGGTCGAGGGCAAGGAAGTCCTCGAAGTGCTCGACGTCGCGATCAACAACATGAAGCCGCGCGTCGAAGTCAAATCCCGCCGCGTCGGCGGCGCCTCCTACCAGGTTCCGGTCGAGATCAAGCCGCAGCGTCAGCTCGCGCTCGCTCTCCGCTGGCTCGCCACCTATTCGGCCGGCCGTCGCGGCATGGGCATGCCCAAGGCCGTGGCCGCCGAAGTGATCGACGCCTACAACAGCACCGGCAACGTGATCAAGAAGCGCGACGACGTGCACAAGATGGCGCAGGCCAACCGCGCCTTCGCGCACTACGCGTTTTAACGATTCCCTTTCTCAAGCCGTGCGGCCGTCCGGCCGTGCGGCGCCTCCGCTCCTCCGGGACGAGGCGACGGCTCTTTGACAATAAAAAACATACGAAACCCATTCTCTCCGGAGAACAATCGTTGTGAGCTCTGATACCGAACAGACACGCATGCATCCGATTTGCGACGTACGCAACATCGGTATCATCGCGCACATCGATGCCGGAAAGACCACGGTTTCCGAGCGCATCCTTTACTACGCCAAGCAGATCCACAAGATCGGCGAAGTCCACGACGGCAACGCGACGATGGACTGGATGGTGCAGGAGAGGGAGCGCGGCATCACGATCACCAGTGCGGCGACCACCTGCGAGTGGCTCGGCAAACAGGTGAACCTGATCGACACGCCCGGGCACGTTGATTTCACCGTCGAGGTGGAACGCAGCCTGCGCGTGCTGGACGGAGCGGTCGGCGTATTCTGCGCCGTCGCGGGCGTTCAGCCGCAGTCGGAAACCGTATGGCGTCAGGCGGACCGCTACAACGTCCCTCGCCTTGCATTCGTCAACAAGATGGATCGCACGGGCGCGGACTTCGGAAACGTTCTTTCGCAGCTCAGGATGAAACTCAAAGCGCCGGTCGTGGCGCTGGAGCTTCCGATCGGGGCGGCGGAAACCTTCCGCGGGGCGGTCGACCTCATCGACATGAAGTCCGTGACCTATCGCGAGGAGGATCTCGGAGCGGAGCCGCAGATTGCGGAGATTCCGGCCGAACTTCTCGACGAGGCGCGTACCGCTCGTGAATCGATGATCGAGGCGATCGCGGAGGCCGACGAGGCCTTCGCGGACATCTACCTCGCTGGTGGTGAGATTCGCGCGGACGACATACACGCGGCCCTGCGCCGGTGCACGATCGCCCGCACCTTGGTTCCGGTCCTTTGCGGGACGGCCCTGAAGGACAAAGGCATCCAGCCTTTGCTCGACGCGGTGGTCAGGTATCTGCCCTCGCCGCTCGACGTCCCTGCGGTGGAAGGAACCGAGATTCGCACGGGCAAAACCGTGCAGAGGCCGGCGGATGACACAGCGCCGCTGGCCGGACTCATCTTCAAGGTCGCCGCGGATCCCTACCTCGGCCGACTGCTGTTCGTCCGCGTGTATTCCGGCGTTCTGCGCAAAGGCATGAACGTGTGGAACCCCCGCACGCGGACAAGGGACCGCGTCATGCGTCTGCTCAGAATGCATTCCAACGAGCAGACGGACACGGACGCGATTCACGCCGGAGAGATCGGCGCGATGGGCGGAATCGGGAAATTCACGACGGGCGACACGCTCTGCGCCGAGAACGCGCAGATCGCGCTCGACTCGATCGAATTTCCCGATCCCGTGATGTTCATGGCCATAGAGCCCAAGACCCGTGCGGACAAGGACAAGCTCGAGGAAGCGCTTAAGATGCTTTCCGACGAGGATCCCACCTGCCGCGTGAGGGTGGACGGGGAGACCGGCCAGACGATCGTCAGCGGAATGGGGGAACTCCATCTGGAGATTCTCCGCGACCGGCTGCTGCGGGAATTCAAGGTTCCCGCGAACGCCGGCAAACCCATGGTTTCGTATGCCGAAACGGTCACCGGAGAAGCGGACGGATGCGCGACATTCGACCGCGAAATCGGTGGCAAGCGTCAGGCGGCGACCGTGCGCGTGCACGTGTCGGCGGGTGAACGCGGGAAGGGCAGCACCGTCGAGGTGAAGCCTCCCAAGGACACCGTACCGCAGGAATTCCGGAGCCAGGTCGAGCAAGGGCTCCGGGACGCGATCGTGACGGGCGTGCTCGCGCGTTTCCCGATGCAGGACGTCTGCGTCCGCGTCACCGGAGGCGGCATCGTCGATGCCGAATCCGCGACGGAAACCGCGTTCCGCGCAGCCGCGATCCTGGCGTTTCGCGAGGCGGCTTCGGCCGCTTCACCGGAACTGCTCGAACCGATAATGTCCGTGGAACTCGTGGCGCCGCCGGAATGCACCGGCGACCTCATGGGCGATTTGAACGGGCGGCGCGGCCAGGTCCGCGAGATGGAGACGCATGGCGACATGCAGACCATCCGCGCGGACGTTCCGCTCGCCGAACTGTTCGGATACGCTACGGCGATCCGCTCGTTGAGCCGGGGCAGGGCCTCGTACTCGATGCAGCCGGAGCAATTCGCCGTTGTTCCCAAAGCCGTCAAAGAAGAAATACTAAACAGGTAAAACAATGCAGAACAAACGCATCAGAATACGCATGCAGGCCTACGATCACAGGGTGCTCGACCAGGCCGTTTCGGAGATTGTCCGGACGGCGAACACGTCGGGCTCCCAGGTGGTGGGACCAGTCCCGCTGCCCACGCGCATCGAACGGTTCACGGTCAACCGCAGCCCGCACGTCGACAAGAAATCAATGGACCAGTTCGAGATGCGCACGCACACGCGCATGCTCGACATCAAGGACCCCACGATCAAGACGGTCGAAGAGCTCAAGAAGCTCAATCTGCCCGCCGGCGTGAATATCACCATCAAGATCTGAGGAGAAAATCATGCAAGGTTTGATCGGTAAGAAAATGGGTATGACCCAGATCTGGGACAAGGACGGCGTCCGCGTTCCGGTCACGGTCATCGAAGTCGGTCCGTGCCCGGTTGTTCAGGTGAAAACCGCTTCCGGCAAGGACGGTTACGACGCGGTCCAGCTCGGCTGGGCCCCACAGAAAGCTTCCCGTCTCTCGAAGGCGGAAGTCGGCCACACCAAGAAGGCCGGGCTCGAAGCGCCCGTGCGCGTGCTCCGCGAATTCAAGGCGGATGCCGCGGACGAAGCCGTTCCCGGCAAGGTGTTCACGGCCGAAATCTTCAAGGACGTCGCGTTCGTCGACGTGATCGGCGTGTCCAAGGGCCGCGGATTCCAGGGCGTCATGGCGCGCTGGGGTTTCGCCGGCGGTCCCCACGGCCACGGCGGCCACGTCAAGCGTCGTCCCGGCTCCATCGGCATGCGCCAGTCCCCCGGCTCTGTCGAAAAGGGCCATCCGATGGCCGGTGACGCGGGCAACCGCCGTTGCACGGTCCAGAACATCAAGGTCGTCGACGTCCGCGCGGAGCAGAACCTGCTTCTCGTCAAGGGCGCGATTCCGGGCGCCAACGGCTGCATGGTCGTCGTCCGCAAGGCCCTCAAGAAGGGAGTCAACTGAAATGGCCAGCATCAAACAATTCGGTCTTGACGGCAAGGAAACCGGCGCGCTCGACGTGGCGGACTCCGCGCTCGTGCTCGACCGCGGCGAGCAGGCGGTGCGCGACACCGTCGTCGGACGCGCCGCGTACCTCCGCGCCGGCACGGCGTCGACCCTTTCCAAGGGCGAAGTCTCCGGCTCCAACAAGAAGCCCTGGAAGCAGAAGGGCACCGGTCGCGCCCGCGCCGGACTCAAGCAGTCCCCGGTGTGGCGCGGCGGCGGCGTCGCGTTCGGCCCCAAGCCCCGCGATTTCTCCGTCAAAGTCAACAAGAAGGTCGCCAAGCTGGCGTTCCGCCGCGTCCTTTCGGACCGCATCGCGGACGGCACTCTGGTCCTCGTCGACGATCTTTCGCTTTCGGCTCCCAAGACGAAGGAGCTCGCGAAAGTCCTCAAGGCGCTCTCCGCGGAGAACGCGCTGCTCGTCGTGAAGGCCGCCGACGAAAAACTCACGCTCGCCTCGCGCAACATGCCCGGCGTGGAAGTCTCCACGGCGGTCGGCGCCGGCGTCTATCAACTTCTCTCGCACGACAAGGTGCTCGTCGCCCGCGCCGCGTGGGAGGATCTGGCCGCGCGTCTCGCCGACGCCCCGGCCAAGGAGATCGCGAAATGAAGCACCCGAGCGAAATCATCAAGACCGTCCAGACCTCCGAGAAGGGCATGACCCTCCAGGAGAAGGAAAACCGCTACATGGTCGAAGTCGACCGTGCGGCGAACAAGGCCGAAATCAAGAAGGCGATCGAAGACTTCTTCAACGTCACGGTTCTCGCGGTCAACACGCAGAACTACGAAGGCAAGAAGCGTCTTCTCCGCAACCGTCAGGTCGACAAGGCCTCCGATTGGAAGCGCGCCATCGTGACCCTCAAGAAAGGCGACAAGATCGACCTCCTCTGAGGCTCGTCTGACGCATTTGGAGAAAATCCATGGGCATCAAATCCTACAAACCCTACACGCCGAGCCGCCGCACCGCGACGACGTCCACGTTCAGCGAGGTCACCAAGACCCGTCCCGAACGCGCTCTCACGCTCGCAAAGAAACAGAAGGCCGGCCGCGACAGCGCCGGTCACATCTCGATTCGTCACCGCGGCGGCGGCGTCAAGCGCCGTTACCGCCTGATCGATTACCGCCGCGGCAAGACCGACGTGGTCGCCACCGTGCTCGCGGTCGAATACGATCCCAACCGCACCGCGTACATCGCGCTCCTGCAGTACGAGGACGGCGAGAAGCGTTACATCCTCTGCCCCGAAGGCCTCAAGCCCGGCATGAAGGTCGTCGCGTCCGACAACGCCGAACCGGCGGTCGGCAACTTCATTCCGCTCGGAAAGATTCCTCTGGGCATGTTCGTCCACAACGTCGAGCTCGTGCCCGGCCGCGGCGGCGTCGTCGTCCGCACCGCCGGTTCCTCGGCCCAGGTGATGTCGACCGACGGCAAGACCGTCATCCTCCGCATGCCTTCCGGCGAAGAGCGTCGCTTCCTCGCGACCTGCCGCGCCACCGTCGGCGTCGTCGGCAACGGCGAAGCCGAAGGCGTCATGCTCGGCAAGGCCGGCCGCAAGCGCTGGCTCGGCGTCCGTCCG